>CALFKA010000139.1 GCA_937880545.1 uncultured Clostridia bacterium
GAGATCGTGATGTGACTGGAGTTCAGACGTGTGCTCTTCCGATCTATTTCAATGACTGATTAAAACAGGATGGGCAGTTGTTCGGACAATGGATGGCACTGATGAGCGCGCCGACGAAAGGGGCATCCTCAAATCGCTCTTCTTCTATGAACAGGTAGCGGATCACAGCTGTCTCCTATCATAAAACTCACTTCGCTTCCCATCATTAAAAAAAGCGACATTTCTCAGATATCCGGTAATTCGCTGGTATTTTTCTACCGGCAGTCCACACTGAGGACATTGATCACAGCTTTCACTGATATATCCGTGATCTCGGCAGTAGTGATTGAGCGGGGAAAGTGAAAGATAAGGCGATGAGTAGTTCGTACATACACTTTTTACGATGTGTTTCGCCTGCTCGGCTGCGATGGGGGCTTTTAAGTACAGATGAATGACCGTTCCCCCGGTAAATTTGGTCTGGAGAGTTTCCTGATGTTCACAGACCTGCTGGATGGACGCCACACTGTTTACCGGAATATGGCAACTATTGGTATAGTAAGGTGCCTCTGTTGAACCTTGTGTGATGATGTCGGGAAAGTCCCGGAGATCGATCCTGGCAAGTCGGAAGGCTGTGGACTCTGCCGGAGTGGCTTCAAGATTATAGAGGTTTTCCGTTTCTTCCTGATAATCCATCAGTCTCGTTCGCATAAATAACAACACGCGTTCACTGAGTGATTTTCCTTCCGGCGTTAGGATATCTTTCCCCAAGAGATTCAGGCACATTTCGTTCAGACCGACCAGCCCGATCGTATGAAAATGATTGTTCAGGGTTCCCACGTAGGAATCAAAGGCAGGAATCAGCCCGGTTCCGACGACGTGTTCTTCCAAAAATACGCGTTTTTTCTCAAGGGAGTCCTTGGCAGTATCCATGACTTTTGAAAGCCTCTCCATCAGTTCCTCTTCGCTTCGGCTGAGATAGCCGAGTCTTGGCATGTTTATGGTGACCACCCCGATCGATCCGGTGCTCTCTCCGGCTCCAAAGAGGCCGCCATTTCTCCTTTGAAGTTCTCTGAGATCCAGTCGAAGTCGACAGCACATGCTTCTGGCATCTTCAGGTTTCATATCGGAATTGATGAAGTTGGCAAAATATGGATAGCCGAATTTACCCGTCATCTCCCACAGTAGCTGGTGTTGGGGATGATCAAAATCAAATTCCTTGTGGATATTGTAGGTGGGAATGGGATAGGCAAAGGGACGACCTTGCGCATCGCCGGCAATCATCAGCTCGCAAAATGCTCTGTTAAAGAGATCCATTTCCTGTTGGCATTCTCCATAGGTGAATGCCTGCTCCGTATTTCCTACGATAGCCGGTTGGTCTTTCATATCCTCGGGCGGAGATAGATCAAGTGTGATATTACTGAAGGCCGGCTCCGCTCCACCACGTGAATTTGAATTGATGGAAAAGATAAAGTTTTGCAGCGACTGCTTGACTTCTGCAAAGCTTAAGTTATCGGTTTTGATGAACGGAGCAAGATAAGTATCTACGGAACTGAAGGCTACTGCCCCCATAATTTCGTTTTGAAATACAGTGACGAGGTTACTGAGTTGGTTAAGAACAGAAGCAAAGTGTTTTGCCGGCGTGCTTTTTGGAATGTTAGGTACGCCTATCACACCTTTTCGCAGCACAGCGGCAAGGGAGTAGCCACAACAGTAGAGGGTAAGACCTCCCAGGTCGTGGATATGCATGTCCCCGTTTCGATGAGCTGCCCGAATCGGCTCATCATAGATTCGATCGAGCCAGTAGCGTTTGGAAACTTCCGCGACGATGTGTTTGTTCAGCGCACCAAAACTATAGGGTGAGTTTGAATTTTCTCGTACTCTCCAGTCTTTTGCATAGAGATATTCTTCGACAAATTGATGAGTATTCATGACGGACTCCTAAAAAAAACCCCAGGGGGAAGAAGAAAAAAAACAACGCGCTTCTCATTCCCAAGTTGCGTAGCTTGCAGTGGAGTCGGTCTCCTGGCTTACTTTCTTCCGCCGGCTTCCCTTCCCTTTCGGTGGTATGAAGCTTTTGTCCAGTATACAGTAGTGGGTGCTGCCGGGGCTTATCCCCGTTCCCGTTACTCCATGCATTAATAAAATATCACTAAATGTAGTAGGTGTCAAACCCTCAAGTGCACCATATGCGGTACCTTGGGGTTAGTGTAAAGTATTTGTAGGTCAAAGAGAGAGAAACCCTCAGAGAGAAAGAGG
>CALFKA010000140.1 GCA_937880545.1 uncultured Clostridia bacterium
AGCAGGACTTCAGCGCCCCAAAAAAGAACGAGATTCTCAAGGGTAAAGTTGTCATGGTCAGAGAGGATGCAGTCATCGTCAATATCGGATACAAAGCCGATGGGATTCTGCCTGCCTCAGAGATCAGCAACCCTGATGACATTCCTATGGATCAACTGTACGAACAGGATCAGGAGATCGATGTCCTCGTCCTGAAGAGAGACAATGGGGAAGGGGATGTTCTACTCTCTAGCAAACGCTTGCGATCGCGCCAGGACTGGGAGACCCTGGAAGAGAAGTTCAAAGCAGGCGAAACGATCTCCGTGAAAGTGACCGATGTCGTCAAGGGAGGTCTTTCCGCGTATTACAATGATATACGTGCTTTCATCCCTGCTTCGCACATTGACATTGGTTTCGTCCGCGACCTGTCCCAGTTCGTAGGCAATACCTATGAAGTCGCTTTCCTCGACTTTGACCGCAGAAAGAATCAGATCGTGTTGTCACGAAAAGATTTCCTTGAGAAGGATAAAGCGGAAGAGCTGGAAGAATTCTGGAAAACTATTGAAAAAGATCAAGTCATCAAGGGGATCGTTCGCCGGTTCACCCCTTATGGAGCCTTTGTCGACCTTGGTCCTACCGATGGACTGGTCCATGTCTCCGAGATTCAGTGGGGCAAAGTCGCCAAACCCACAGATGTGCTAAAAGCGAACGAAGAGCACGAATTCAAGATCATTGACTTTGATCCTGAATCAAACAAGATCTCCCTTTCTCTCAAACAGATGAAACCTGATCCGTGGGAAGTGATTGATGACAATTACCGCGTAGGCGAGAGCTATGACGGTAAGATCGTGTCTCTGACAGACTTCGGTGCCTTCCTTGAACTGGAACCCGGTCTCGAAGGATTGATCCATGTGTCACAGATCTCAGAAGACCGTGTGGAAGTTCCCGCCGATGTTCTCAGCATTGGGGAAGAAGTGGTCGTCAAGATCCTCGATATTGATAGAGAAGAACGCCGTATCAAGCTGAGTATGAAAGAGTAATTATTCAGCCTGAACTTCGCAAACAGCTTTCGGCTCGAAAGTAAGATCCAACAGTGAGCATGGTTTCCCATGCTCTCTTTTCATGTTACATTGTTTTCTGAGCTACTTCCTACGCATTCTGATATAATTAAGCAAAATGATCACTTGGAGAACCCATGCGAATTATCTATACAGAAGAAAAAACTCAGCAGGGAGCCATGGAGAGCGTCCGAGAATACGTCACGAAAAAAGGCGTCATTCGTTACTTCCTGCGCACCTTTGGCTGCCAGATGAATGAACACGACTCTGAGCTTCTAAGAGGTATGCTCAGCGGCATGGGCTTCTTGCCGACAGATGAACCGGAAGAAGCCGACCTTATTCTCTTTAACAGCTGCGCCGTCCGAGAAAACGCTCAACAGCGAGTATTTGGAAATATCGGACGCTTGAAGAGTCTTAAAGAAGAACGAAAAGATGTCATCATCGGACTTTGTGGCTGCATGGCAGAACAGCCAAAAGTGCAAGAGACTCTACATGCACATTATCCTTATGTCAGCCTGGCTTTTGGTCCACATCACCTCTACCGTCTGCCTTCACTACTTCACAGATTACTAAACAGTGGAGAGAGCAAGATTTTTCTACAGGAAAGCGGACAGTATGCAGTGGTGGAGTCGATGCCCCAAGAGCGCGCACCCGGCGTAAAAGCATATGTCAACATTATGGAGGGCTGCGACAATTTCTGTAGTTACTGTATTGTCCCCTATACACGAGGGCGAGAACGCTCCAGAAGAAGTGAGGACATTGTAGCGGAGATCACTTCTCTTGTTCAAGAAGGATTTCGCGAGGTGATGCTACTAGGACAAAATGTCAACTCTTATGGAAAAGGTCTTGAAGATCCGATAGATTTTGCAGATCTTTTGGAGAAAGTCTCGCGGGTGGAAGGGCTGTGGCGTATCCGTTTTATGACAAGCCACCCCAAAGATCTGAGTGATCGCGTCATTCAAGTGATGGCGGCAAGAAAGAATATCATGCCCTCTCTGCATCTGCCGGTGCAAAACGGTTCCAATCGCCTGCTTAAGAAAATGAATCGGAAGTATACGCGAGAGGACTATCTTTCTCTCGTTGAACGCCTGCGTACAGCGATCCCTGATATCACCCTGACAACGGATATCATCATGGGCTTTCCCGGAGAAGAGGAGCAGGACGTGCTCGACACCATCGATAGATCGGAAGAGCGTCT
>CALFKA010000141.1 GCA_937880545.1 uncultured Clostridia bacterium
ACGACGCTCTTCCGATCTCTAGCGTGATGGGCATTATCCGCACTAGCGGAGCTGTCGTTGCCGAAATACAAGTCACCCAGGGAGAAGCCCCGGCAAATGAGGCCCTGTTTTTTAATGAGCAAAAGACCTGGAAGGCAGTGGAGAGTCGACGGAGTACAGTTTGGATGGAGGGCTCCCCTCTAGCTCTGGCAGATCAGCTTCTCCTGGAGATACAAAAGCGGGGGATCATATGAGAAAAAATGGTGCCCTGCGTCTGTTGACCGTTCTAGGTCCTGCCGCCTCAGAAAGCGAAGTGTTAGAAAACGCTTACACTATTGGACTGCTCCGGCAAGCGTCGGCAATGGCACAAACAATAGGCGCGACTCTCTCCGGCGCACTGCTACTCACGGAGTCTGCGGGGAAAACAAGGCTCACGTACTTACCGGCGACTTTGCAGCATTTAGGTATGCAGGAGTTGAGCGTGATCTCCTCTTCACCAGAAGCGGGAGTGGCCGATATTGCCGAGTCACTGGTTCACTTTGTTAGGGACGCTTCACCTGGTTTGCTTCTTTTTGGAGCATCTTCCTTTTCCGCCTACGCCTCGGGCATTCTTGCAGGTGCCCTTGGGAGCGGAGTGCATCCCGATATTGTGGGGTGGGAAGTAAGTAAGAACTATCTATTTTTTGAGCGCGATGTTCTCGGGGGCAGCGTACGGCTGAGAAGTTGTGCCGGATGCATCGGAAATGGGCTATCTCCACCGGTTATTATTACTCTGTCTCCTTCCCTCCTATTAGAAGAACATGCCCGAAGGAACCTTTGCCCTGCTGCTGGTTTCGAGGTTACACAGAAGGCTTATGAAACCTGCTGCACGGGGATAGAACTGCTTCACAGAGAGTTTCTTCAACGAGAGATGATTCGGCTGGAAGAGGCCTCAGTCATCGTTGCGGGTGGCCGAGGACTCGGCAGTAAAGAGGGTTTCACACTTCTTAGTGAACTAGCTGGACTCCTCGGTGGTGAAGTTGGCGCCAGTCGGCAGGCAGTGGATCTGGGGTGGATCTCCGTCGATCATCAGGTGGGACAAACCGGGGCGAAAGTCCGGGCGGATCTCTATTTGGCCTGCGGCATCAGTGGCTCTATACAACACAGAGCCGGCATCATAGATGCGAAGTGTATCGTCGCCATCAATACGGATCCCAAGGCTATGATTTTTCGGATGGCGGACTTCGGCATCGTAGGGGATGTTTATCAGATCGTACCAGCGCTAATTGAGCGCTTGAAAAAGAAGAGAGTTAAGAGCCTCGAAGAGTTATTGCTATAATTTTAGCAATCTATTATACTTTGCATGGAAAGATGGGAGGGAATATGAATCGGGAATTCTATGAAGCCGTATTCACCAAAGTAATGGATATGACAGATGACGGGTTTATCGTGGTTAATCCGGAAGGTATCATTGTCAATATCAATGAGCAATATGCTCAGTTTTTACTTACCTCTCGCAGCGAAGCTATCGGCAAGCCAATCTTTTCGCTGATTCCCAACTCTCAAATGCTGGAAATCATGCAGAAAAAATATACGGGCGAGCTGGAGGTGCATACCTACGAAAATGGAACATCAAAAGATAAAAATGTTATTGTCTCCCGCTCCTACGTGGAGAACGAAGAGGGAGAGGTTATGGCGGGGGTCGCACAAGTCAAATTCCGCCTCCAGAGTTTGGATGTTGCCCGAAAACTGAAGGAAGAGTACGAAGCTCTCACCTATTACCGGGATCAGTATTATGACTTGGCGTCCGCGGCATTGTTTTTTAAGAATATGATAGGGGAAGATCCGTTCTTTCTACAACAGAAAAAAGAGGGCATGAAAATAGCGCAGACTCATTTCCCGGTGCTGATTCAGGGAGAGACCGGCACCGGAAAGGAATTGTTCGCCCAGGGCATTCACAGCAGTTCCCCACGCGCAAAGATGCCCATGGTTTCGATCAACTGTGCCGCTATTCCCACCGAACTCATGGAGTCAGAACTATTTGGCTATGTTGATGGGGCGTTTACCGGAGCAAAGAAGGGTGGGAAAAAAGGCAAATTCTTGCTCGCCGACAATGGCACGCTGTTTCTAGATGAAATCGGAGATATGCCTTTAAATATGCAGGCGAAGCTCCTGCGAGCTCTTCAAGAGCATGAAATTGAACCGATCGGTTCAAATACTGCGATCCCTGTGGATATCCGCATCATCTCTGCAACTCGAAAGAATCTTTCTCAGATGGTACAGGAGGGCAGCTTTCGAGAAGACCTTTTTTACCGGTTAAATGTCGTGAATGTTGAAATGATCCCTCTGCGGGAAAGACGTTCGGATATCCTTCTATTGGCTGAATACTTCGTAGAACTTCTTAACGAACAGTACAAGCGAAATCTGACCCTGGGGCCGGAAGTGAAGGAAGCGTTCCAAGCGTATTCCTGGCCGGGCAATGTCCGAGAGCTCGACAATGTTATTAAGAGTGCATATGCGGTTTGCGACCGATCCACCATTGGCCTTTCTGACATTCCTCCCAAATTAATTACTGTAGAAACTTGTGTAAACAAAAGTCGTTGCAGCTTGAAAACTGCCATGGCAGAACACGAGAAGAAATGGCTCAGTGCTCTGCTTTCAAAGCATCAATGGAATATCCAGACGGCGGCAAAGGAGGCGGGCATTCACAGGAGTGCTTTGTATAAAAAACTGAATCGTTACAATCTTGAAAGACCCTGATTGCACAGGCTTTTGCGTGAGGTAGTAAGGAATAGCGAAATATAATTTAATGCTGTTCAAAAATATTATTCAAAGCTGATTCATTTAACTGAGATATTTTTCGTAAAGATAAAACTAATCTTGTTATCAGTCTGGAAGTTGCCAAGAGATCGATAGCCAGAAAAGACTATTTTTTCCAATCCATTGTACTCTTCACTCCTTCCGCTGTCGGTTGATCAAATGGCTCGGAGGGAGTTTTTTATGTATTTTTGGGTTCAGTAAGAATTCAATATCAGACATTTATCCAATGATGAGACCCTTGTGTTGGCAAAGTAAGTCAAGCTATAAGTTGGAGCGAGGGTATGAATTATTCACTATCAAGGGATTTTGAGAATGAACTTGAATTATCTTCGTTGCTTGATGAACAAGGAAATACAACATCAAGCATAAAGCGGATCTTTTCTGCCTAGAGAAAATAGCCACTTAAATATATTATAATGCTCTTTCCCCTTCGGGGAAAACTAATGACTACTGGTTTTATATTAAGTTTATCGAGTGCGTTTTTGCGGATTCTTTCTTAAAATATCATGCTTCACTTTATAGATCTCAGATAGTCTCAAAGCTGCATGGTTAGTGAGGAAAATCGGCTATCTGAAATCAATCCTTTCATTCGAGTAGTTTCAGAAGAAACGAAATAAGCAGTTAACATCAATAACTATTACGTAAACAATATTAACTAATTTGAGAAATACAGGTACCCTGAGGTGTATGTCTATTGAAAGGAGAATCCATGGACCTTTCCCAATGTGTGGAAGCCTACACCGACATGATTGTGCGGACGGCCTTCACGTATGTACAGAATCGAGCCGACGCGCAAGACATTGCCCAAGAGGTATTTCTCGCCCTCCTTCTGAACAAGAAGCCTTTTGAGAGCGATGAACATCAAAAGGCATGGCTTCTGCGAGTGGCGATCAATAAGAGCAAAAATCACCTGCGTAGCCATTGGTTCCGGAAAAAAGTGCCACTGACGGAGGAGCTGAGTGAGCTGAGCAGTGAGCAGAGTGAAATCCTCGAAGCCTTCATGCAACTGCCGGAGAAGTATCGTACACCTTTGCATCTTCATGCGTATGTCGGCTATTCCATCAAGGAGATAGCAGGACTGCTGGGCAAGAAGGAATCGACCATCGGCACGCGGCTCAGCCGCGCCAAAGAGCGCCTCGGCGCACTGTTAGGAGAAGAATATGTCCCATAACAACTACGCCGCCTCTCTGAGTGGTGTGTCCTTTGAAGAAGGTCTGAAAGACAATATTCTTTCGTACCTCTCTGTCTATGACGTAGACAAAAAAAATAATTACTGGAGTCGTCTTGTTTTCATTGTTGGCATCGTAAGTGTTGTCGTCTTGTACCTTCTCGGAAAGAGGCACAGGCATGGCGCTTAAAATACTTTCCACCGGATCCTTTGTCCCACCGCTGAGCCTGACGAATGACGAACTCTGTGGGCGCATTGGCATTGACTCAAGTGATGAGTGGATTGTTCAGCGTGTAGGTGTTCAGAAGAGACATATCTCTGAAGACCTTTTCAACTGGGAGATGGGCACGGTCGCTTCAGAGCGAGCGCTTGAACAGGCAGGACTTACGGCGAAGGATATCGACTTTATTGTCTGTGCCACCGTCAGCAGCGAAGATAGCTCCCCGAGTACTGCCGCCATGATCCAACAGGCTCTTGGAGCAGAGTGCCCGGCAATGGACCTTCACGCAGCCTGTAGCGGATTCATTTATACACTGGAGACATGCGCCGCGCTTCTCAAGATGAACTACAAGAGAGTCCTCCTCGTGGCATCCGAAAGACTCAGTCGCATCGTCGACTGGAAGGATAGAAATACTTGTGTCATCTTCGGAGACGGAGCAGCCGCTCTGGTTCTTGAAGAAGGAGACAACTATCTTGCCAGTGTTCTTCACTCCTTCGGTGGTGACGAGGTCATCAAGATCCCCAACTATGAAGGAGATCGCACATTCTTTAAAAAGGACACCCCTGCGCCCTTCATCTTTATGAACGGACAGGAGACTTTCAAGTTTGCTGTCGGACGGATGCGTACGGACATCCAAGAAGTTCTCAAACGAGGCGAGGTGGAGGAGAGCGATGTCAGTTGGGTTATTCCTCATCAAGCAAACATCCGTATCATCGATGCGGCAAGACGCCGCCTGAAAATTGACCCTGAGCGCTATGTGACAAACATTGATCGCTTTGGAAATACATCGGCCGCCAGTATTCCTCTGGCTCTGGATGAACTCCATCGGAGCGGAAAGTTGAAGCGGGGAGATCTCCTTGTGTTCACCGCCTTCGGAGGAGGACTCTCCAGTGCCGCATCGCTGGTACGCTGGTAAAAAAGAAAGGGAAAGAAAATGACACTTGAAAAAGTACGTGAAATGATTGCAAATCACCTCGGCAAGGACGTAGAAGAGGTTCTGGTCACCAGCACTTTTGAAGAGCTAGGCATCGACTCGCTCGAGATTGCTGAGCTCGTCATGGATTTTGAAGATGAGATGGAGGTGGAACTGGTCATTGAAGAACCAATTCTCACCGTCGGCGCCTTCTACGAATTCTTGGAAAAACAGGCTAAATGATCATCTCGAAAAGAGTGACGGACCTTTTGGATATCCGCTACCCGATATTACAGGGAGGCATGGCATGGGTCGCAGATGCGAGACTCGCCGCCGCTGTCAGTGAGGCAGGTGGCCTCGGCGTGATTTCCGCTATGAGCGCAGACGCCGACTATCTGCGTGACCAGATTCGTCTGGCACGTGAGCTGACCGACAAGACGTTTGGTGTGAACATCATGCTGCTGAGTCCCTATGCCTCGCAGGTAGCCAAAGTCGTCATCGAAGAGAAGATCCCCGTTGTCACCACCGGTGCAGGGAACCCGACGGAGTACATGAAAGCCTGGAAAGAAGCCGGCATCAAAGTCATTCCTGTCGTCGCCTCGGTCGCCTTTGCGCGCCTGATGGAAAGAGCGGGAGCGGATGCGGTGATTGCCGAAGGGACAGAAGCCGGAGGTCATATCGGCGAAATCGGTACCATGGCTCTTATCCCGCAGGTTGTCGACCATGTCAAGATCCCTGTCATTGCGGCAGGAGGCATGGCAGACGGCAGAGGATTTGCCGCGGCGATGATGCTCGGGGCCAGCGGTATCCAGATGGGGACGCGTTTTCTCGTCGCGAAGGAATGCTCCGTTCATCCGAACTATAAAGCCAAAGTTCTTGCGGCAAAAGATATCTCCACGATCGTCACCGCCCGTCGCGCCGGTCATCCTGTAAGAAGCCTGAAGACAGTGTTCTCCAGAGATTACTATCGGGATGAAGCCTTGATCGATGACAGCATCCTTGAAGAGCGCGCCCGAGGCTCTCTCCGAAGAGCCGTCGTGGACGGAGACGACCATACCGGTTCCTTCTTAGCCGGTCAGATCAGTGGGTTGGTCAAGAAAGAACAGACAGCCAAAGAAATGATCGAAGAAATTTACCACGAAGCCAAAAACCTGTTAGGAGATCATGATGGGTAAAACAGCCTGGGTCTACCCCGGCCAGGGTGCACAATACACCGGCATGGGGCAAGACCTCTATAAAAATATAAAAATCGCCAGACTCACCTTCGAAGAGATGGAGAGTGTGCGTCCCGGCACCATGCTCCAGTGCTTTGAAGGCAGTGCACAGGAGTTGGCGCAGACTAAAAACACACAGCCATGTCTGCATGTGGTTAGCCTGGCTGCGGCACAGTCCCTCGAACACTATGGATTCTCGCCGGATGCCACTGCCGGGTTTTCCCTCGGTGAATATGCCGCACTCACCAGTGCTCAGACTCTTGGCACCAAAGACAGCTTCTCTCTTGTGCAGCAAAGAGGAGCTCTGATGCAGGAAGCGGGAGAAGCGAGCGCATCTTCGATGCTCGCCGTAATAGGACTCCCTGAAGAGGAAGAAGACTTTCTTACGCGGTTTTCTCCTGACGTCTTTGTCGTCAACTACAACTGCCCCGGGCAGCTCGTTGTCGCCGGAGATAAGGGGGAACTACGCCGCCTCTCAAGGGCGCTGCGTGAGTTGGGAGCCAAGTCGATCCCACTGAAAGTGAGCGGCGCGTTTCACTCGCCGATCATGCAGAAAGCGTCTGACCTGTTCTCCGCCGTCCTGGCGAAGTTTTCTCTCAGAAAACCAAAACTGCCCGTCTATGCCAACGCCACGGGAGAACCCTATGACGCGGACAGTCTGGAGACCCTCAAGCGCCAGATGACCTCCCCGGTCTACTGGCAGAAGACAATCGAAAACATGATTAAAGATGGTGTCGACACCTTTGTCGAGCTGGGGGCGGGAAAGTCACTCAGCGGCATGATTCGACGCATCTGCTCTGAAGTAAAGATCCTACATGTCGAAGACACAGAAAGTCTCAACGTCACTCTCCGGGAGCTAAGCCGTGGAGCGTAACGTCGCTCTGATCACAGGAGCCAGTAGAGGCATAGGAAAAGCCATTGCGCTGCGTCTGGCAAAAGACGGTTTTGCGCTCGCTCTTGTTCAAAGTCGAATTTCGCAGGCCTCGGATGAGACGCTCGCTGACGTCAAAGCCTTGACAGAAGCGAAATCGTATACTTGTGATGTCTCCGATACGCAAGAGTTCCAGAACGTTGTGGCCAATGTGTTAGATGATTTTGGGAGAATCGATGTACTGGTAAATAATGCCGGCATCACAGCGGACCAACTGATCCTTCGCATGAAGGAGGAGGAGTTCGACCGTGTGCTGAGCGTGAACCTAAAAGGCGCTTTTAATGGTATCAAGGCGGTCACTCGCTCCATGATGAAACAGCGAGGTGGAGTCATCGTGAACATCGGCAGTGTTGTCGGCCTCTCAGGAAATCCCGGACAGACCAACTATGCTGCCTCAAAAGCAGGGTTGATTGGTCTGACAAGAAGTGTCGCCAAAGAGCTCGGGGGGAGAAATATCCGCTGCAATGTCGTCACCCCCGGATTTATTGAGACAGAGATGACAAAAGACCTGGAAGAAAGCCCTCTGAAAGAGAGGATTCCACTGGGTCGAAGCGGTAGCACAGAAGATGTTGCGAACACAGTCGCCTTTCTGTGTAACGATGAAGCGGCTTATATCACGGGCGCCGTGATCGCCGTAGACGGAGGACTTGGAATCGTATGAACAGAGTCGTCATCACCGGAAGAGGCGTCATAGCCCCGACCGGCAAAAATACAGAAGAACTGTGGGCGTCGGCGATGAGAGGAGAGCACGGCATTGCACCCGTCACACTCTTCGACACCACCGACTATAAAGCCACACTGGCAGCTGAGGTGAAAGATTTTGATCCGGCGCAGTATATGGAGTTTGCGGATGCGAGAAAAATGGACCGCTACGCACAGTTTGCCATGGCAGCTGCCGCAGAGGCCGTGGAAGACAGCGGTGTCATTGGACATGTCGATCCGCATAGATTCGGAGTCTATATCGGCAGTGGCATCGGAGGAATGAATACCTTTGCCAATGAGATGGAGAAACTCAATGAGCGGGGGCCAAGACGCGTCAGCGTATATTTTATTCCCATGCTCATCGCCAATATGGCCGCTGCGCAGGTAGCAATCAAGTATGGCGCTAAATCGTCTTGCCTACCCAGTGTCACCGCATGTGCAACGAGCACAAACACCATTGGAGAAGCGTACCGAGCCATCAAGCATGGCTATGCGGATGTCATCTTGGCAGGCGGCAGTGAAGCGAGCATTACCCCCATCGGCTTTGCGGGCTTCATCAATATGGGCGCGCTCAGTCTCTCAGATGACCCCGACCGTGCAAGCATCCCTTTTGATAAAGAAAGAAATGGCTTTGTCATGGGAGAGGGCGCAGGTGTTTTGGTACTTGAAAACCTTGAGCATGCAAAAAAAAGAGGGGCGACGATCTATGCAGAGATCAGCGGATATGGTTCGACTTGCGATGCCTATCATCTGACTGCGCCGGACCCGGAAGCGGAAGGTGCGATCCGCGCTATCCGTGAGTCCCTTGAGGAAGTTCCATCCGGTGGCATCTATGTCAACACACACGGCACCAGCACGCCACTAAACGATGCTCTGGAGACGAAGGCGCTCAAAGACGTGTTTGCTGATAGACTTGATGAGCTTCGCATCTCTTCAACCAAATCCATGACAGGTCATCTCCTGGGAGCGGCAGGCGCCGTAGAAGCCATCTATGCGATCGAAGCTCTCAGACAGCAGATCATACCGCCAACGGTGGGCTACAGAGTCCCGGATGAAGCGTGTGATCTCGACATCACACCCAATGAGGCAAAAGAAGCAGATCTCTCTCTGGCGTTAAGTGTTTCGCTAGGCTTTGGCGGGCACAATGCCTGCTTGGCTTTCCGGAAGTATCAGGATGAATAGAGAAGAACTGCAGAAGATTCTCCCGCACAGAGAAGCGATGTTTCTACTAGATAAAGCGTATGTAGAGGAAGGCATTGCTCGGGCACAGAAGTTTATAACAGGAGATGAATGGTTTTTACGAGGACATTTCCCGGGACATCCGGTCGTCCCCGGTGTCATCCTCTGTGAGATCCTCGGGCAGAGTGCCTGTGTGCTTTTCCCTGATGAATTGGCAGGCAAAACACCATTTTTTTCAGGAATCAAAAATGCGCGTTTTCGAAGACCCGTCGTCCCCGGAGATACATTTTCTACAGAGGTCGAACTTGTCAGAAAGAGCATGGGATTTTATTTCCTTGAGGCAAAGGGTTTTGTCGAGGGAGAACTCTGTGTGGAGGCGCAACTGAGCTTCGCCATCCGCTAATAAGAACTTATAAATAAACTCCCCACGAAAAGGTGAACACGACTCCCTTGTGCGGGAGTTTTTGTGTAGAGAAGACCCTCGAAAGAAGGGGTATAAATGGACTGCGAAGAAAGTCCATCCTCAAAAGACAGTGCTCTACTGATCTTTGGACCTTCATTCCAGAGAAGATATTTCTATAAGTGACGACAGGATGCCCGGCATCCTTTTCAAGAAAGCAGGACAAAATGAATAAGCTGGCCGTAGTCTACTGGAGCGGCACAGGCAACACCCAGGAAATGGCGCAGATCGTGGCAGAAGCAGCAAAGGCTGCCGGAGCGATGGTCGAAGTCTTTGAAGCTCTGCAGTTCTCGAAGGAGAAAGTTGCCGGCTTTGATGCTCTGGCGCTGGGATGCCCCTCCATGGGGGATGATGAACTGGAGGAATTTGAATTTCGCCCGATGTGGGACGAAATCAAATCTTCTCTCAGAGGAAAGAAACTGAGCTTGTTTGGCTCTTATGACTGGGGCGATGGACTGTGGATGCGCAATTGGGAGCAGGAAGCCGAACAACTTGGCCTGTTTCTGCATTCGCCCTACGTTATCTGCGTCGGAGCTCCGGATAAAGAGGCAACAGACAAACTGGAAAAGATGGGGCAGGAACTAGCATAAAGAAGGATCGCTGATAATAGCGATCCTTCTACACTGGAAGAACTTGTTATTGAATTATTCGGTCTGGAGATCTTCTTCGACGACGTAGGGCTCTTCGGCCAGTTCTCCTTCCGACCTCGATACGACGACTGCACAAGCGAGATCACCCAACACGTTGATGGATGTTCTTGCCATGTCAAAGATCCGATCGACCCCGGCAATCAGAGCGATACCTTCTACCGGAAGACCGACACCCTGTAGGACCATAGCGAGCATGATCATGCCGGCGCCGGGAACGCCTGCTGTTCCGATGGAGGCGAGAGTAGCCGTGAGAACGATCGTCAACTGCTGAGCGAAAGTGAGGTCGATACCATAGACTTGAGCAATAAAGAGGGCGCCGACTCCCTGATAGAGAGCAGTTCCGTCCATGTTGATCGTAGCGCCTAATGGAAGGACAAAGCTAGCGACGGACTTGGATACACCCAGCTCTTTTTCGGCGGTTTCAAGTGTGATAGGCAGGGTGCCGGAGGAAGAAGAGGTAGTAAAGGCCATTGCCCAGGGGGCGAATGCCGCTTTATAAAACTTCTTGAGACTCATTTTGCCAAGAAATTTGACAGTGGAAGAGTACACGATAGCAGCGTGAAGAAAGCAGCCGAGATAGACGACAAAGATGGCGCGTGAAAGCGGAAGGAGGACGCCGGGTCCGTTGTTTGCAATGACGGGTGTGATCAGCCCGAAGACGCCGATCGGCGCCAGACGCATAATTCCCGCCGTGATAGCATACATAGCTTCTGCTAGACCATTGAAGACATTGAATACAGGTCTTCCTTTTTCCCCAACAGCGAGCAGTCCTGCCCCGAGGATCAAGGCGAACACGATGATCTGAAGCATCTGGCCTTGTACGACGGAATTGAGAGGATTGGAGGGGATAATACCTACCATTGTATCAATGAAACTGGGCGCTTGCGCTGCTTCATAGGTGATATCACCTGTAGGGATAACGAAGCCTCCGCCGACATTGAGGAGGTTTCCAAGGGTGAGGCCGATGAGGATAGCGATCGCTGTGGTGACGAGGAAGTAGACCATGGTCTTCAGCCCGATCTTTCCAATCTTTGTCACGTCTTCCAAGTCGACAACACCCACGAGAAGTGACGAGAAAACTAATGGTACGATAACAAGTTTAATCAGGTTGAGAAAAATGGTGCCGAACGGCTTTATGTACTTATCAGCCACTTCCGGAGATGATTGGAGGAAATATCCGACCAAGATGCCTATTACAAGACCAATCAGAATTTGTATAGGCAGTGACAGCCCCGATTTACGCTTTGCCATGACAACCTCCGTTAAAAAATATTCATCTAGCCAGTAGAATCATACCATAAAAAGACATATATTATGTATAATAAACATAAAATAGTGTGTTAAAGGTTGAGACCAATCAAACAGTGCAGCATATGAGCCTTTCCACCGTGTCTTTTCTGTATGATAGTGCCAATAACACACCCGCTTGATTGATACCGAACTGAAAGTTCTTTACAAGTACTCTAAGGTCGTATATATTATAGT
>CALFKA010000142.1 GCA_937880545.1 uncultured Clostridia bacterium
GACCACCGAGATCTACACTCTTTCCCTACACGACGCTCTTCCGATCTACTTGCCCGAGCGCTGACGATGCCGACGGCACATAAAGGATACCTGTAGACTTGAAAGGCGCTGATATCTGCCTCGCCACCATCGACAAAACCGGGCTCGTCAATCATACTCAGGACCATGGGAAAGAGACGTTTAATATATTGAAAATTTTTTAATTGCTCCGTATTGAGAAATTTGCTTTCAACCAGGAAGGAGAGGACAGTCGTCTTCTGCCGGGTGAGGCGCTCAAAATGGTGGATAGAATCAAACATGGTATCCTTATCTGCTGATAATGGATGCATGAGAATGGCGGCATTTCTCTCGTACCGGATCGTATTCAGGTGGAAGCCCGCTTTTTGAAAGTTGCGCAGATAGTCATCGATGCGGCTCTTACAGCTGTTGAGGTCTGCGATTCTCTCCATGACGACATTCCTCCATTTGACCAGCTGATCCATGGAATTGATGACGTCTCCCTCATTGAGCATATGGTGGATATCACTCAGAGGAAGGTCTGCTTCTCGCAGGGTGATGACATAGCAGAGGGCGATCAAATCAGCTCGGCTAAAATGTCGATAATTGTTGTCACCTCGCTCGGAGCGGATAATTCCCATGCGATCATATAGCCGGATGGTATCACTGCTGACTCCGAAAAAATTGGCCAGCTCCCCTACCTGATAGAGTTCTTTCACAGATCGAACTTCCTTTCTGATAAAGAAAAATAGAGGGGTGCTCCCTCTAGTCTTCTTCCTCCACTGAGAAACTATATCGATCATCTACGAGCTCCTGCACGGCTTGATCGATGGCTTTGTATCCCAGGACCACACCTTCTTCGGAGCGGATTTCTCTCGCTCTCTTGGCGATGACCCGGTTCAGTACGTATTTGTTGTCAGTTTTTTCCAGCAGTAGATCGATAGAATGTTTTTTCATATACCACCCCTAGTGCATCATAGCAGAAAAACGTGTATTTTTCAATGGTTTTGATAGACATAGGTAAACAAAGTGTTATAAATCGACTTTCCGCCTCTGATACTTTCGACTGAAAAAGAGTGCAAATATAAAAAATAGAGGGTATCCCTCTATTCCTCATCGCCGTTATGTTCTTCTCTGTCAAACGTGTAAGTGTACTTTTCATCGATCAGCTCTTGCGCCGCCTGATCGATCGCTTTGTACCCCAGGACAAACCCTTCTTCTGAACGAATCTCTCGTGCCCTCTTGGCAATCACCTGACTGAGGACATACTTATTTTTTGTCTTTTCCATTAATGCATCTACAGAATAATCAATCATGACTTTTACCTCGCGAGTATCTTAGCAGAAAAAGAAAAACGAATCAATGATCCGTTGATAAAATAATCAATTTCAATTGTCATGCTAATACTTATATTATACCCAGTACTTTCACCTGGTAACGGATGAGTCTCACGGACCTACTCATGCCTCGGCATAAAGATAGGTTTTCCAACGATGAATAATTCGCTTCAGGATATCTTAGGGACAAAATGGGGATATATGGAAGCAGGAGGCAAAATATATGAAACTCAATGTCAAGCGCACGATCTTGGTCGGACTGGCGTTTATGTCGATTTCTACGTTTTGGCAGATGTATGACAACTTGATACCGCTCATACTCCAAAACACTTTTCACATTGGGGAGACATGGACGGGGACCATCATGGCCCTCGACAATGTACTGGCGCTGTTCCTTCTTCCCTTGTTTGGCCATCTCTCTGACAAAGTAGAGACACCACTGGGCAGGAGAACACCCTTTATCCTCGCGGGAACAGTATTTGCCATTCTCTTTATGCTCTTGATCCCTGTCGCTGTTCGTCTTGAAAGCTTTGTCTTTTTCTTTATTGCCCTTGGTGGAGTTCTCCTGAGCTTAAGTGTCTACCGAAGCCCGGCCGTGGCACTGATGCCGGATGTGACACCGAAGCCTCTTCGAAGTATGGGCAATGCGATCATCAACCTGATGGGTTCCATCGGCGGCATGCTCTCTCTCGTCCTTATTATGTTTCTTGTGCCGAAAGTCGATAACCCTGATTACTCAAAAGTCTTCTATGGAGTAGCGGTGATCATGGCGCTTGCAGTGATTATCCTTCTCACGACGATTCGGGAGAACAAACTCCGCATCACAGACGATGTAGATGATGTAGAAGAGACCTATGAAGGCGATATGGATCCGCCGACCCGCCGATCTTTCCGCTTTCTTCTGGCCTCCGTGTTTTTGTGGTTTCTAGCGTACAATGCGATCATAACTGCCTTTAGCCGCTACGCGATCCGCGTGTGGGACTTCAAAGGAGGGGGCTTTGCCTCGGCACAGCTGGTAGCCTTTGCCGCAGCCATGATCGCCTTTATCCCGATCGGAATGATTGCCAGTAAAGTAGGTCGCAAGAAGACGATTATGGTGGGTATCGGGCTGATCGCCACGAGCTACGCCTGGGGATTCTTCTTTCAGAGCTTCTCTCCTTTGGTGTATGTCGTCTTTATGATCAAGGGGATCGGCTGGGCGGCCATCAATGTCAACAGCTTCCCGATGGTCGTTGAGATGAGCCGCGTACGCGATATCGGCAAGTACACAGGGTACTACTACACAGCCTCCATGGCGGCACAGATTATTACTCCGATTCTCTCGGGATTTCTGCTAGAGTATGTCTCCTATCGAACGCTGTTTCCCTACTCCCTCTTCTTTGCTCTGATGGCGATGCTGACCATGAGCCAGGTCAAACACGGTGACTCCAAGCCCGTGCCCAAACTGGAAGAGATGATTCCCGACGACTAGAAGAAAAGAACGAAAAAAGTAGAGACATGCTTTACCGCAAGCGGCGAATCATGTCTCTTTTTCTTGCAAATCATAGATGAAAATAATGAGTTATTACAAGATACTGTACTCTTTCTGCGGTGGAAGATGCCGGTCTGTCACTACTTAGATGGCTTTGGAATTTATTACAGGAAGTTCCATCAAGAACTGATTGAATCCATTTTCATAGTGATAGCTGAGAACTCCGCCATGCTTCTGAGCGACGGCACTGGCAATAGCCAGACCCAGGCCGCTTCCTTCACTGGATTGACGCACTTTGTCTACTCGGGTGAAGGGGTCAAACAGGAAAGGTTGTTCTTCTTCGGCAATGGCTTCCCCGTCATCGATGACGCGGATGGATACCTTCTCTTTATCGGCGTCGGCAAGTAAAAGGATCTGCTGGCCGCTTCGGTTGTACTTCATGGCGTTACTCAGGAGATTTCCCAGAGCGCGTGTCAGAAGAGCCGGATCCGCCTCCAGGGTTATGGATGTGTCAGGAAGGATGAGTTCAAAGTGGAGTTCACTGGCTTCTATCTCAGAGTAATAGGAAGCACAAAATCTTCGCAGAAACTCATTGAGTTCCATCTCCTCTGAGTGAATGGGACTCTGAGCATCTTCCATCCTCAGCATTGCGAAAAGATCGGTCGCCAGTGCCGTTACCCGGTCCGCCTTGTCTGCGATTACGTGGTAGTAGTTTTTTAGCTGGTCTTCGGGGACGAGGTCTTCAGAAAGTGCTGAGGCAAAACTCTTGATCGTCGCCACCGGTGTGCGCAGGTCATGGGAGAGCTCTAGTAGTAAACGCTGTTTTTTCTCTTCCATATCCGCTTTTTCTTTCTTCTGCATATCGAGTTCCCGGATCATCTTATTAAAGGAATCTCTGAGTTCGATCAGGTCGGGAGAGGCTTTGAAATCAAGTTGCACCTCCGCTTCTCCTGTTTCCACCTTTTGCATACCTTCGCGAAGCGCTTCCATCGGCCGTTTGATCTGCCTCACCAGGTAATAGCTCATCACAAGACTGATGAGAAGAAAAAGAACGCCGAAAATGAGCAGGAACATCCTGCTCCAGGTGGTTTGTGTACCGGAGACATTGAGCTGCGCTGAATGGGAGACATGGTTTCTGTCGTAGATGAGTAGGTAATAGCCGGAGCCGCCTTCCTCTTCATAGGGATAGACATAGGCATTGTATGGTGTCCCATTGGATGCAAGGGGGCTCGTCAAAGCCAGAAGGGAAGACGTATCGTAGCTGGTGTCCGGTGTGAGTTTCTCACCGAAAACTTGTAGGACCCGGTAGTCCTTGTCCAGCTTCTCCACCCATCCATCCAGCCGGTAAATGGAGTCGAGATCGATCATGTCTCCCTTTTCATCTACCAAGCTTTCGGGCATCATGCCTGTGAGATTGTTGCCGGTAGCATAGAGCCCGGCAAGGAGCAGGGAGGCGGCAAAAGCCACGGAGATCGCCAGGGCAAAGATCAGAAAAGAGAGCGCCAGTTTAGGAAATAGCGCCAGACCTTTTCTGCCTTTGTTCTTTTTTGAAGAGGATGATCGGTTCATTCTTCTTTCTCAAATCGATAGCCAAGTCCCTTGATGGTCCGGATGTAACGTGGATTTCTCGGGCTGTCCTCTATCTTTGATCTTAAGTTGGAGATATGCATCATGACGGTGTTTTCATCCCCCAGATAGCTTTCCTGACGGGCGTGCTCGAAGAGCTGCTGTTTGGTGAGTACTCTTCCTGCGTTTTTCATCAGGATCTCCAGGAGCAGGTATTCACTCCGGGTAAGAGGAAGTTCCTCGTCGCCTTTTCTGGCTGTTCCCGCTGCGGAGTCCAAGCTCAGGTCGTGGATACGAATGACTTCCTCAGGGGAACCTTGCTGCAGGTAGTCATAGGTGCGGCGAAGCTGCGCCTTGACCCTTGCCACAAGTTCCAGCGGATTATAAGGCTTGGTGATATAGTCATCTGCACCCAGTTCAAGTCCAAGGATTTTATCGTAGTCCTGATCTCTTGCCGTGAGCATCAAGGCAGGGACACTACTCACCTCTCGGATACGTCGCAGAAGCTGGAATCCGTCCATCCCCGGCATCATAATGTCGAGAAGCAGGAGGTGGGGCTCGGTGCTGTGGAACTTTTCCAGCGCCTCTTGTCCGTCTTTTGCTTTGATCAGTTCGATATTTTCCTTGGTAAAGAACAGTTCGAGTGCGTCGAGAAGTTCTGTTTCATCATCAGCGGCTAATACGCGGTAGGTCATCTTTCTTCCTTTATACTTTCTTCCAGCACTTCGCTCAGACTCATGGAGAAGTCAAAGTCTGTGCTCCAGTCCGGCTCCAGCTTATCCAGCACCAGGCAGATCTTTCTTCCCAGCTGGTAATACTTGCTGATTCCGTAGAGGTATTCACTCTCCCGGGGCATATAGTACTCTACGTAAGCTTCCTCTCCCGCCTGTGCGCGGTAGATTTTACTCTCTATATACTGTGCGCTCCCTTCCATCATCTCATAAAGACTCTCCATTTGTCTTGCTTCTTCTGTTAAGTTTTCACGGCGCTTATGATAGATGGAAAGAAACTCCGCAGCGAACTCTTTGGCCTGATGAAGCTCCTTGGCGTTGATGGCTCGCTCGAGCATGTTTTCTGCTTCTAGGAAGGCGCTGATCAGTTCTTCTTTTGCATCGATCTCTTGTGCGATGAATGTCTCGAGATCTTCCGGGAGACTTTCTCTGTTTATAGCCCCTTCAAAGTGACTCAGTTGATAGCAGTGAAAGCCTTCGTGCCATAGGGTGGCCACCTGCAGGGCATCATGATCGATCGAGGTCTCCAATCCCTCTTGTCCCATTCCCAGGAGAGAAAGTGTGTCTTTCATCCTCTCGGCGGTGGGGACAACGACTTGGAGTTCTCCGTTCACTTCTTCTATGGTGGCGACAAGACTGCGAAAAACCGGCTTTTCTTTTGAAAGAACACCATCTTTTAAGACATAGTCGACATCGCCGTCAAAGTAGCGCACGGTATAGTCCTTCAGGTGATAACCGGGAAAACTTTCGGAGTCCATAGCGATCGCCGTTTCATAGTGCTGCCTGTCTGTGCGACTGAAACCGGAGGTCGAGCTCAGAAGAACGGCCGCCGTCAGAAGAAGGCCAAAAGTCAGGTAGAGCAGTCGTTTTTTCATGATGAGGCCTCTTTCTTTTTAAAGATAATCAGGATCCAGCTGAGAAGATACGCCCACAAGACGACGCGCAGGAGGGGGTTTATGAGAATGTTTTCTCCCTGGAGCCATGCGGTTGTTTGGGCAGATACACTACTGAGGTCCGGCGAGATTTTGAGAATCAGACGGATGAGGGTAGAGGAGACACCTTCTGAAAGGTAAGATAACGTCTCGAGGCTATTTGCCAGCAGTCCTGCTCCCACGATGAGAAAGGAGATGATACCTGTCGCCAGTGGGGAGAGGAACAAACTAAGTACCGAGGTAAGGGTGGTGCAGGCAGCGACGCTGATCAAGGTCATAAGAAAAGCCGGCAGTAGTCTCGGGATGAGGAGGCCCTGCCCCTGCGATACGAAGTAATAGATAAGAACAGCATATAAGACAAGAGCAGCCAGACAGGAAGCCAGAAAGTTCGCACCGGCTAAAGAGGTGTGGTACTTTGCCTGAGAGATCCCTCTCACCCATACGAGATGGCTGCTGCGGCGCTTATACTCGTTAGAAATCGTGGAGAGACTGAGAATAATGCTCAGTAGACAGATGATGGCGGTGCTTATGCTAATGAGCACACCCAGCATGCGAGAAAATCCCGTGATGGACTCCCCATTGACGCTGATACTGGCGGTGCCGGTGCTGATCAATAGGAGAAAGAGAATCCCCACGCCCAGAACCACGAGAAAGTCTTTTCGGCGAGTCTTTTCCTGAAGTGCGGCTTTTATAATTGTTAACATGCTTCTTCCTCCATACTTGTGATAAATACTTCCTCGAGCGCGATGGCACCGTCTTTTTCTTTGTTCCACTCCCGCACGATGACTCCTTTTTTCATGATGATGCCGCGGTCGCACACGCGCTCCATATCATGGAGAATGTGGGAATTGATGATGATCGTCTTTCCTCTGTCGCGGTACTTTTTGACCTGCTCCAGGATCTCTATGCGACCAAGGGCATCGAGTCCTGCCGTCGGCTCATCGAGGATGAGAAGTTCCGGGTCTCCGATCAGTGCTTGAGCCAGTGCCAGCCGCTGGAGCATTCCCTTCGAGTAGTGAGAGACTTTTGTCTTTGTATCTTCAAGTCCCACTTCTTGCAGGAGATCTCTTCCCATCTGCTGCGCCTCTTTTGCGGGAATGTTTTGAAGCTTGGCATAGTAGGTCATGACCTCAAGTCCGGTCATAAATGGCGGGAAGTAAGGGGTCTCGGGAGAGTAGCCGATGGTGATTCCTTCAGGAAATTCTACTTTTCCTTCATCTGCTTGGGTAAGCCCGAGCATGATCTTGATCGTTGTGGTCTTACCCGCGCCGTTACTGCCCAGTAGAGCAAAGACCTCTCCTCGATTCACTTCGAAGTGAACGCCTCGTAAGACATGCGTTTTCCCATAGGTTTTTTCTAATTGATGTACTTTGATCATGGGGATCTCCTTCCTTTGTTGATTTAAGAATAAAGGAAGCAGTTCAGGATGGAATAAAGACAACTTAAAGATCAGATAAAGATGTGTGGACGGGAAAAGGAAGAAGTCTTTTGATGAAACCTGCTATGACAGTTGGGAGCAAGAATAAAAGGAGGATGTCAACAACGGACCACCAAGAGGCCCGATGGATATGATATGGAATGGGAGGCTTTTAGAGAGTAAAAGAAAAAGGCTCTCACCTTTTAGTATTTGAGAGCGGGCAAGTCGGTTTTCACTTATAGAAAAGTAGCCGGATGTGGACTCCATAGACTGCGAAGCGCTACTTGATATTGTATTCTTTTACCTTGTTATAGAGTTGACGGATACTTAGCTGAAGAATCTGTGCCGCCTCCTCCATATTTGAGTCACAGTCTTGTAGGATGGACTCGATATGCTTCTTCTCTGCATTTCTTCGCACATCTCGAAGAGACAAAAGGGGCTCGTGAAAGTTCTTTTGATCAAAGGCAATACTTCCAAACATACTGAAAGATCTCAGTTGTTTCATCTGCACTCGCCCGTTTTCAGACAGCACGACGAGTCGCTCGATGATGTTTTTCAGCTCTCTTAAGTTTCCGGGATAGTTGTATTGAAGAAGAGCCCCCATCAGTTCATCGCCGATCTCCAGTACAGGCTTCTTCATCTCCGTCGAAATGCGCTTTGAGAAATAGCGGATGAGCAGAGGCAGGTCTTCTTTTCTCTCGCGAAGGGGCGGAATATGAAGGAGAACTGTCGAGATGCGATAGTAGAGATCCTGCCTGAATTTTCCGGTGGCAATGGCTTCATCCATCAGAGAGTTGGTCGCTGAGATCAGTCGAAAGTCAAGCGCAATGGTTTCGTTACTCCCAATGCGTTCAATTTCTTTTCTTTCGATATTTCTGAGAATTTTACTCTGAGTCGAAAGCGGAATATCTCCGATTTCATCAAGAAAAAGTGTTCCTTTATCTGAAGCCTCGAATCTGCCGATGCGTGACGAACTGGCCCCTGTAAAAGAACCATGTTCATGCCCATAAAGTTCTGCTTCTAGCATCGTGTCTGAAAATGAATAGCAGTTGAGTGGCAAGAACACTTCACGGTGACGTGTACTGTGATTGTGGATATATCTTGCGATGACTTCCTTTCCCACTCCCGATTCCCCCAGAAGCAGTACATTGGCATCGGTGGGTGCAACTTTCCGGGCAAAGTGAAGGAGTTGCCTGAATTTTTCGTTTTTCGTATCCAACATGTATTCTTGACTGTTTGTTCCTTCTTTGAGCAATTGGTTGGCACTTTTCAACTCGTGCATTGTCTGAAGCTTTTCCAGGTCAAAAAGAAGTTCTCTGGGATCGGAACTTTTGATGTAATAAGAAAACGCTCCGCTCTTCATGGCTTCCACGGCATTTTCAATGCTGGCGTATGCGGTGATGACGATACTCTCAATCTGTGGATATTCCTGCGCAACATAACGAACAAGGCTGAGACCGTCCATCCCCTCCATCTTCATATCCGTAAGGAGCACATCGAAGTTTTCCCCGGACAAAGCCTCCAGGGCTTTTTCAGCACTGTATACGACAGTGATGGAGTATTTTCTTTTTATGAGAAGGGCTCGAAGAGACTGGGCAAAGGCCTTTTCATCGTCGACGATCAATATTCTCATTTTTCAAGCTTCCTTTCGTCTGAAAAAATGGATTTCAGAATGAAACGGCTTCCCCCTCAAGGGGGATCATCAGTTCAAAAGTCATTCCTTTTGGCTTATTATTTCTCACATTGACTTCTCCTTTAAGTTTTTGAAGCTCAGAATAGACAATGTAAAGCCCCAGTCCGGTTCCTTTTCCGGCTGGTTTAGTTGTAAAGAACGGCTCAAAAATACGAGATATCATATGTTCGGCAATCCCTTCTCCTTCATCACAGACGCACAGGCGTAACATGTGCAAACCTTCCTTGTTTTCAATACTTGCTGTGACCTTGATATTTCCTCCCTCAGGCATGGCGTCCGCTGCATTTTGAACGAGGTTCAGCAGAATATGGCGCAGAGAATTTGGATAGGAGCAAATCTTTCTCTTTTCATGGCAGGAGAGAATCAATTTAATTCCTCGATGGTAATACTCAGGTTTCAGATAGCTCAGTGACTCTTCCAGCATATCAGCCAGATGGAACATGGAAGCCTCTCCATAGGTCATACGAGAAAAATCCAACAGACTGTCGATGGTTTTGTTTGCATTTCCAAGTGCCTCATTGATGACCTCCACAGCATATTTGTCTGCGGGCGGCAGAAGTCGGTCTTCTTCCTCTGAGAGCAGAAAAGCGGCATTGCGGATAACACCCAGAGGATTTCTCAGTTCGTGGGCTACACCAGCCACAAGGCTACCTACCGCTGCCATTTTGTTGGCGTGGCTCAGCTTTTCCGTTTTCTCTCTGCTCTCAGTGACATCGGAGAGAATCATCAGTAGCCCCCTATTGCTCCCATAGTCACTGGGAAGAGGATAGCACTCGGCGACATAACGGCGCATGGCATAGGAAATTTCTATTTTCACATCTTGTTCCAGCTGTGTCAGACGTAATCCGGTTTCATCGATAACCGTTTCTTCTACCGCAAGAAGAAGCGGAAAAGTTTTGTAAAGACTCCCGATCAGATGAGACTTGCTTTTCTGCGCATAGAGACTGAACGCTTCATTGACATTTAAAATCTTATCTGTCGTGGAGAGGACGATCAGAAACGGCGCCATGGCATCAAAGGCAATCTGGAGTTCATCCTTCACTGCGGAAAGCTCTCGGGTCCGGTGAGAGACCATCATAACCAATCCTCGATTCAACAGATACACAAAAAAACCACCCCAAAAAAGAAACAGGAGATTGAGACGGGCTTCCAGTTTGCTTCTGCCTTCGCTGCGGGTATTGAACAGCTGGATATTTCCACCGAGCCACTTCCGCTCAATTTGGTCGAAAATCCCTTTTCTTCTGAGCTGTAGGATGCCTTTATTAAAGATGGGAAGCAGATCTGCGTTTTTTTGGGATACGGCGATCGCACAGGATTTCTGATAAATAAAATCGGGAAGAATTCGATAATCTTCCCAATTTTTCAATTCATTGAAGTGATACCAAATGACGGGCTCATCTCCCACCACCGCATCGACCGCTCCTCCATGCAAGAGCTCCAGAGCCAGAAGTGAGTCGTCTGTATAGACATACTCGGGGAACACTCCTCTTTCGGCGAGTTCTTCAATGGCGATATCTCCGCGCTGCACACCTACTTTTTTCTCGCTGAGGTGCTCCAGTTTGTCAATGGGAGAGCCAACCGGCACGACGGCAATACCCTTTAAGTCGTACAGAGGCTTGGAGAAAGCAAAAACCCTTCCTCTTTCAGCAGAGGGAATCATATCACAGAGATCCGTTCTCCCCCTCTCGAGGGCTTCCAGTGCTTCGCTCCACACCATGGGCTCTGTGATGATATTCTTTCCGATCTGAATAGACAGAGCACTCAGATAGTCCGATACCAGTCCCACGTGCTGATTGATTTCAGGATAGTAGATACCCATGGGCGGTTCACTGATATTGCCACCGTAGATAAGATGGGGAAAACGGGAGAGAAGCTCACTCTCTTCCAGAGTCAGTGGAGAGGAAAGCTTGATATATTCAAGTAGACTGACATCGTACTTAATATGGAGGTATTGGTCGCTGTAAAAAGCAACCGAGACCAGAAGGAGCAATAATATGATAACCAGAAATATTGTTCTTTTCTTGACGGGAAATCGCATGGGTCCTCCAGCACCGAGAAATGATGGTCCTGCTGATGAACACGTGAATCGGATCTGCAAATCAGATGAAAAGTCACAAGACGAGAAAGTTCAATGGCTTTTTCATCATTATATTATCACAAAAGGTATTTTCATAGACCATGAAACATTTTTGTGTATTATCCCAACTTTATATGGGAGCGGATTTAGATATGCTCATTAGAGGAAGGGTGTGAAAGGAAAGCCGGTCGGGCTTTAGCACAACCGATCTTCCATTTCACTGAGTCATACAAAACACATAGTAGTTCTTCAATTCTTTCTGTCTACTTCTGCGACGATGATTTTTGGATTGGCTTTTTTTGCCAGTCGGATAATTCCTTCCAATTCTTCACCGCTGAAAAGGAGTAGCCTGGTCATCGCTCCCTTGCCAAAGTGAATCTGCACTTGTTCTGTATGTCGGACTTTATCCCAGTGGAGAGATGTGATGTCCTTCCAAGGCCAGAGATCCGTATGGGAGAGGAGCTTCATATTGTAGTAAATGCTGACTCCCTCTTCATTCAGTACATACTCTTTTTCAAGAAAGACTGCCCAGATGACCAGAACGCCCAAAACAGCACTCAAGATAAATTTGTAATAAGAAGAGGCAAAGAGAATCAAGACCCCCGTCAACAGTCCTCCCATCCTGACGACAAGCCTCTTCTTATGAGAGACGCCTTGAAACAATGTGTGAAAAGCGGGGGCTTGTTTCTTAAACAACATGCTAACCCTCTCCATTGACCTGGTCACGATGGGCAGCAATAGCCGGCAGGCTGATCTCTAAAGAGTATTCCGGAGCCTGTGCAGGTTTGCGTTGTTTGAGTCTGGTGGAGAATAGACCGGATTGCTTTCCGTCTGCCCAGATGACCATTCTTCCCGTATAAGCGCCGAAGAGGGCGATGATCGGCGTGAAAAGAGGCATGTAGGCAAAGGGGAAGTATTGGATCGGCGAAACGCCCAGCATCAGCGTATGATGAGCTCCGCAAGATGTCCAAGGGATCATGGGAGACCACAGGGTGCCCATGTCCTCAAGGGTACGCGAGAGCATGCTCCTTGAAAGCCCTTGTTTATCATAAAGATCTTTGTACATGGATGCGGGGATGATCAAGGCAAGATATTGGTCTGACATGGAAATATTGGCAAACAGAGAAGTAGCCATTGTAACCAGAATCAGCGATCCTACCCCTTTAATTTTTTGCACTAGATTGCCAAGGAGAGATTCGACTATGCCTATCTTTTCCAGAAGACCTCCAAAACCGATGGCAATGATAGCAAGATTGATCGTCCACATCATTCCATCCATGCCTCCTCTGTTGAGAAGGGAGTCTGCCAGTGAGTTGCCTGTCTCAATCGAGAAACCATAGTGAGCCACCTTCAGGCTGTCAATGAAGCCTGCTCCTTGGAAAACAGCGGCAAAAGCAAACCCGATGACAGTCGAAAGAACGATTCCGGGAATGGCGGGGATCTTCAGGATGGCCACTACGATGATGACCAAAGCAGGAAGAAAGAGCAGTGGAGAAAGTTGGAAATTTTCTGCAAGCGCCATTTGCAGATTGTGAGCAACGGAGCTGTCAAATTCTCCGATAGGTGTAAAGAAGCTGATCAATGCGTAAACAATCAATGCGACAACAAAGCTGGGTACGGTAGTGGTGATCATTGCTCCTACGTGGTCAAAAAGATTCGTCTCAGAAACACCGGCTGCCAGGTTGGTAGAGTCCGAAAGCGGAGACATTTTATCTCCCATCGCCGCTCCCGAGATACACATCCCTGCAGTAATAGCCGGGTTGATTCCCAAACCTGCGCCGATCGACGTGAAAGCGATGCCGACGGTGGCGGTGGTGGTCCAGGCGGAACCTGTAGCGAGACCGATGACTCCGCATAAAACAAGTCCGACAGGCAGAAATATTTTTGGCGAAAGAAGATGGAGACCGTAGTACACAATAGCCGGAATGGTCCCTGCCATCAGCCATGCACCGGTCAGGCAGCCGACCAGCATCAGGATCAACTGCGCTTCCATTGTCCCGTTGATAGTGCTTAGTGCCCCGGCCAACATGCTCGGGTAGCTGACACCGCAGCGATGACCTACAATGAAGCCTACGGCACTCGCCAGGACGAGTGGCATGTGTGGATCCAGTCCCCAATGGAAGATATAGTTAGGGATCATCATCCCCAACAGAGTAAGTATAGGGAGCGCCGCTTCCGGTCTGGTTGGCAGTCTTGTGCTTTTTTCTTTGCGATAATGGTCACTCATTCATTAAACTCCTAAGTAATATAGTTTTTTACAAAATTTGTCGCACGAGGCGTGCTTGATTTCATCTGCTTGGTTAGATGCAGACATCAAACCCTTGGGGTGTCTCAGACACTTCCTCTCCAGAATTCTCCTTCTATAAATGTTTGTCCGAGTGCTCCCGCCGCAGTTTTCCCAATAGTTTTTATTAGGTCCACTGAAAAGTGAAACAACCCCTTCACAGTGGACCTTGTCATCTATTGCCTGTTCCGTTTGTTCTCAGCTCCTCTTTGCCTGAATACTTGTTGATAATAGAGAGGACAAACTGATGGCGAGAACATGATTCCTTCGAGCATCTTGAAATCTTCTATACAACTTCTGCTTCAGATATCACTTCCGCCGGTTCATCTTCTTCCGCTGGATCCAGTCTGGCCACGGTGAAGCCCATGTATGCCATAATGCCTACCACGACAGGCATTAAGTAGTTAAACAATGCCCATGGAGCGTACTGCAGGGTAGGAACACCGAGCACCGTAAGTAGAAAAACGCCACAGGTATTCCAGGGAATCAGTGCAGAAGTCACTGTACCGGAAGACTCCAGGGCGTTGGAGAGAGTTTTCGGATGAAGACCACGATCGCGGTAGGCCTGAGCAAACATCCTGCCCGGAACGACAAGAGAGATGTATTGTTCGGGCATCGCCATATTGCTAAAGAAGCATGTTAGAAGGGTCATGACGACGAGATCGCCTGCTCTCTTTACAAAGCGAAGGAGCTTTGTCACGATGACATCGAGCTGGCCTGTCGTCTCCATGATTCCGCCAAACATCATCGCAATGATGGTGAGGGAGATGGAGTAGAGCATATTGGTCAAGATCGGAAGAGCACACGTCTGAACTCCAGTCACATCACG
>CALFKA010000143.1 GCA_937880545.1 uncultured Clostridia bacterium
ACATGTCAAAAAATATTCCCCATGCAACACCCTACACACCAAAGAGAAAAAGCCCCACACTCTTGAAGTTCGCCAACCATATCAACAGGACAAAACCTGACTCGAAAGGAGCGCTGACCTATGACGATCCCGAGTACTATGTCATGGAGAGCCTGGTCAGCGACGAGCTGGCCGAAGTCGGCATGGCTCTTGAGTGGAAGAAGCGAAAGAAACTTGAGGAAGTCGCCCAGACACTCGGAAAAGGACTAAAGGAAACAGAGGAACTCCTGTGGGAGCTCATCACTGCAGGTGGCGCCTTCTTTGAAACCGTAAACGGAGTCAAAGAGTACTGGCTGGAAGTATGGGTGCCGGGTCACATGGAAGTGTTCATGAACCATCCTGATGCTCTTGATTATCCGGAGATCGCCATCGCCTTTGATGCCTACGGCAAGAAAAAGGGACTGTTAGCTCCCGGAATGATTCCCATGGGCATGGGCGCTATGCGTGTCATCCCGATCGAAAGCGCTATCGAAGCGAATTCTCGCAGAGCCTCCTATGAAGAGCTCTCTCATTACCTCGACAGTCACACCATCTTTTCCGTCTCCAATTGCTCCTGCCGTACCGTGCGTGAGTCTATGGGAGAGGGTTGCGGTCACTTAAAAGAAGATATGTGCATCCAGATGGGCCACGGTGCGGAATTCTACATAAAGACAGGAAGAGGTCGAGAGATCACGCGGGAGGAAGCCAAAGAGATCCTCATCAAAGCCGAGGAAAATGGTCTGCTACACGAGATCACAAACTTTGACGGTTCCGGCGTCGCCCACGCCATCTGCAACTGCTGTGGCTGTGGCTGTCTGGCGATCCGAAACGCCAATATGTTCCAAAACCCCGATTTCTCCCGCTCCAACTACGTCGCCAAGGTCGATCCTGATAAATGTGTAGCCTGTGGGGAGTGTGTGGAGAACTGCCCCGTCAACGCCCTGCGACTCGGGCAGAAGATCGCCTCTCTCACCGCTTTGCCCACGGTCGATCCCCATATCAATAGACCCGAAAACACCAAATGGGGTGCTGATAAATGGAATGTCGACTATCGCACAAATCGCCAGGTCATCATGGCTAATGGCACCAGTCCCTGTAAATCTGAGTGCCCGGCGCATATCGGAATCCAGGGCTATATCAAACTCGCTTCTGAAGGAAGATTCCAGGAAGCTTTAGAGCTGATCAAAAAAGAGAATCCCTTCCCCGCCGTTTGCGGTCATGTCTGCCCTCGCTACTGTGAAGATGAATGCACTCGCATGAATGTCGACGAATCTGTCGCGATTGACGAGATCAAAAAGTTCATTGCAGAGATGGACATGAAGAGCGAGCATCGCTTTGTACCTAAGAAGCGCCACGACTATTCCGACAAGAAAGTCGCCATCGTGGGTTCTGGCCCCGCCGGACTCTCCTGCGCCTACTACCTTGCCATCGACAACTACGATGTCACGGTCTTCGAAAAGGAAGACTCTCTCGGTGGCATGCTGACTTGGGGCATTCCCAGTTTCCGTCTGGAAAGAGATGTTATCGAAGCAGAGATCGATGTTCTGCGCGAACTGGGTGTCACATTCAAGACCGGCACGGAAGTCGGAAAAGACGTCACCATGGATGAGCTCCGCGCACAGGGATTCAAGGCTTTCTACCTTGCCATCGGAGCGCAGGGAGGCAGAAGCCTCGGCATCGAGGGCGAAGAAGGCGAAGGCGTCATCAGCGGCGTCGACTTCCTGCGAAAAGTCAATCTCACCGAGGAAAAGAGTCTGAGCGGCAAAACGGTCGTCATCGGAGGCGGAAATGTCGCCATCGATGTTGCCCGCACGGCTGTAAGAGCCGGCAGCGACGAAGTGACGATGCTCTGCCTGGAAAGCCTCGAAGAAATGCCCGCTCTTCCTGAAGAGATCCACGAAGCCAAGCAAGAAGGCATTGTCATTAAAAACAGCTGGGGACCCAAGAAGATCCTCAGAAAAGATGGCAAAGTGACCGGTGTGGAATTCATGAAATGCACCCGCGTCTTTGATGAAGAGGGGCGCTTCCGACCCGCTTATGATGAAGAGACCACCTTCTTTATCGAAGCCGATCAGGTCCTCGTTTCCATTGGTCAGTCGATTCTCTGGGGCGATCTGCTTAAAGACACCCCTGCAGAGTTCCATCCGAACCAGACGCTCAAGGCCGATCCCACCACCTATCAGACAGCCCTCCCCGATGTCTTCACAGGGGGCGATGTCTACACTGGACCGAAGTTCGCCATCGACGCAATCGCCGCAGGAAAAGAAGGCGCCATCTCTATTCACCGCTATGTACAGCCCGGCCAGAGCCTTGTCATGGGCAGAGTCAAGCGAGACTACCGCGCCTTTGATAAGCAGAATGTCGACTACCAGGGATTTGACTTAAAGCCCCGCCAAAAGGTAGATGAACCGGATGAGACGGCAAGAAAGAGTTTCCGCGACATGCGCAAAAGTTTCACTCCGGAACAGATTGCAAAGGAAGCAGACCGTTGCCTGAGCTGCGGAAGAGTCTATGTCGATGAATGGCAGTGCATTGGCTGCGGACAGTGTACCGTCCGATGTAAGTTTGATGCCATCACGCTGGAAAAAGTCGCAGATGCGGAGAGTGTCAATGTAGAAGATCTCAAACCCTACGTGATCAAAAACGCCATCAAGACCACGGCAAAGCGCGCCATTCACAGCGCCAAGAAGGCGATAACGGGACAAAAATAATGCATGAACTCGGCATTCTAAAAGAAGTTGTCCGTCAAGTAGAGCAGGTCGCCCTTACGAATGGCTCACCCAAAGTCCAGACGATCGTCTTACAGGTTGGTGAAGTCGCTTCCGTCATTCCGAGATTCCTCGAAGAATGCTTTCCGGCGGCAACTTATAAAACGAGCTTAGAAGAGACATCACTCGAGATAGAAGTTCTCCCTGCTACCGGCAGATGCCGCGAATGCACGAAAGTCTACTTTCTCACCGAGCACAAAGGGATCTGCCCTCAATGTCAACAAAAGAGATCGGAAGAGCGTCGTGTAGGGAAAGAGTGTAGATCTCGGTGG
>CALFKA010000144.1 GCA_937880545.1 uncultured Clostridia bacterium
GACTGGAGTTCAGACGTGTGCTCTTCCGATCTCGATGAGCAGACTGCTCGCAACTATGCACAGGAGAATGCGATTCTCCAGAGAAGAGAGCGTTTATCGACCTCGAAGAAAGTCGCCAGTCTCGATGACCTGTTTGACGAGTCGACCGAAGATGGACTTCGATCTCTCAATGTCATCTTGCGAGCCGATGTCCACGGTTCCGTAGAGGCGATCCGGCAATCGCTGGAAAAACTCAATACCGAAGAAGTCGAAGTCAATATCATCAAAGCGCAGGTCGGCGCCATCACGGAAGCAGATATCCTGCTGGCGACAGCCTCGGAAGCTGTTATCCTGGGCTTTAATGTCCGACCCAATAATAATATTCAGGCTGTGGCGGAGAGAGAGAACGTCGAAATCCGCACGTACCGCATTATCTACGACATCATCAATGATGTCCGCGATGCGCTCAGTGGCATGCTCTCACCCGACCAAAAAGAAGTGGTCGAAGGGAATATCGAAGTCAGAGATACCTTCCGCGTACCGGGTGTCGGCACTATTGCCGGAGGTTACGTCCAAAAAGGCAAGATCTCCCGCTCTTCTCACGTGCGGCTTGTGCGTGAGGGCATCGTCATCTATGAAGGAGAAGTCTCTTCCCTCAAACGATTCAAGGATGACGTGCGCAGTGTGGCTGCCGGCTACGAATGTGGCATCGGCCTGAAAAACTACAACGACATCAAAGAGGGAGATATCATCGAAACCTTCCTCATCAAGGAAATTCAAAGGAGTCTGTGATGAAACGCAAACGCCTTCAAAAAGTCAATGAAGAGATTCGCCGTATTCTCAGCGATGTCCTTCTCTTTGAGATGAAAGATCCGCGGTTGAATGGCGTCGTGTCCATCACGCATGTCGATACGGCAGCAGATTTGAAGAGCGCCAAAGTCTATATCAGCTCTCTTGCCAGTGACCTGAGCGAAGAGGAACTGATGAAGATTCTCCAGGGAGCCAAGGGATACTTCCGAAAGCGCCTGGGAGATCAGCTGGAACTTTACAGCACTCCGGAAATACTCTTTCACTACGACGACTCTATTGCCAAGGCAATGGAGATGGAAGAACTCTTTAAGAAACTCAACCAATGAAGATGAAAAAGAACAATACGTTTTCTGAGATTCGTGTCGCTCTGCAGAAGGCTAAGAACATTCTGATCCTTCCTCATATCAAGGCAGACGGAGATGCGGTGGGAAGTGCCTCCGCACTCTTAGAAATCTTTCGAAAAAGTGGTAAAAATGTCATGGCATTAGCGGCGGAAGAACCTCTTCCGTCTCTTGCTGTGCTGGTTCATGAAGGGTATGTCACAGAACTCCCGGAAGGCTTTATGCCGGATCTTCTGATCACTGTCGACTGCGCAGACGAGAGTCGCTTTAAAGATCGAGGGGATCTCTTCCCGGGTGTTAAGATCTTAAATCTTGATCATCATATATCGAACACACGATTTGGCCATCTGGATTATGTCATCGGCAACCTATCAAGCACAGGGGAACTCATATACTCTCTGTTTGATTCTTTAGGCTACAAGATCAATAAAAAGGCAGCCCGTTCGATTTTGGGGGCGATCCTACTCGATACGAATCGTTTTTACTACTCTACAACAGGGACACGCACACTGGAGATTGCGGCTGAAATCATAGAGAGAGGCGTCAGTCTGTCCAGTCTCTGTGAAGAACTGTTTGGCAATACGCCCAGAGAAAGACTGCTCCTTCTTGCCAAAGCCATTGAAAGGGCGGTGTTTTTTTCCGAACAGCGGGGTGTCTACTGCTGGCTTTCAAGTGAGGTACAGCAGGAAGCCGGCACAGAAGATACAGATGATATCGTGGAGGCACTTCGAGATATTGAGGGAGTGGAGTTAGCGCTTCTCCTGTATGAATACAAAGGGACTCTCCGGGCATCGCTTCGCTCCTTTGGCAACATCAATGTAGGGAAAGTAGCAGTGGCATTTGGAGGGGGAGGCCACACGAATGCAGCGGGGATTACATTTTCCGATTTGTCCTACGAGAAGGCACTTCATCGATTACTCCCGGAACTGGAGGGACTCCTTGCTAGGAAGAATTGACATTCACAAGGAGCAAAACATCAGTTCTTTTGGGGTCGTAGCCGCCATCCGTCGCCTCTTGGGTACAAAACGATGTGGCCACAGTGGAACGCTTGACCCCATGGCCACGGGTGTATTAAGCGTCTATGTGGGAAGAGCCACGACATTTATCGAGCGTCTGAGAACGCCGGTGAAAGAATATGTCGGCACGCTTCGCTTTGGGGCCTCGAGCGATACGCTCGATATCTGGGGGACGATGACCTCTTTTGAAGGAGCCATCCCTACGAGAGAAGCGATTGAAGCTATGTTGCCCCGTTTCACCGGAAATATAGAACAGATTCCACCGATGGTCAGCGCCTTGAAACACAAGGGCAAACCATTGTATAAATATGCAAGAGAAGGTAAAGAGATCGAAAGAACCCCGCGTCGTGTCTATATAGAGACATTTTCATGCCTATCTTTGACAGAGACGGAAGCTACGTTCTTTGTCCGCTGTTCTAAGGGGACTTACATTCGAAGTCTCTTTTCGGATCTCGCACGGGAATTGGGAACAGAGGGTGTAATGAGTTCTCTTTGCCGCATTGAAAATGACGGGATTTGCTTGGAAGACTGTTATACTCTGGAGGAAATTGCAGAGATGAAGGCTTCCGGTGATATGCGTTTTTTGCGAGAACCAGGGGAACTTCAACCGTTTGAGCGGGTGGAGGTACAGGCCACACTTTTAGAAAACTGGCGAAGGGGAATAAAAACGCCCTTGCCGGCAGCTCGGTGGACGGGAGAGAGAATTCTCCTGACTCAAAATGGACATTTTATAGGCACAGCTCTTCGGAGTGGTGAAAAATATCTGCCGGAAAAGGTACTTTGACCAATGATTGTAGAAGATATTAGACAACTATTCGAAATCAAATCTGATGTTATATTGACTATCGGTACCTTTGACGGGTATCATTTAGGACATCAGAAGGTAATTGCTGCGTTACTCGACGAAGCGAAGAAACAGAAGTGTCAATCTGTCGTGGTGACGTTTCCCAATAATCCCCGTGAGGTGATTTTAAAGAAACCGGTTCCCAGCGTGATTGATGCGGATGCAAAACTGGAACTTCTTGATGCAAGTGGCGTAGACTTTGTGGTGTCTGTACGCTTCACTGAAGAACTCAGACACATGTCAGCCCCTGCTTTTCTGAAGTTCCTTGGTCTGCGCGTAAAAACGCT
>CALFKA010000145.1 GCA_937880545.1 uncultured Clostridia bacterium
ACTTCAAAGTACTCTCCATCACCCTAGAGGATGTGGATGAAAACGGTAAAATAACTTTTTCAACAGAAGAACTCTATGATCATGGCACTCTGACACCGGAAAAACCTCTGGTGGTTGGAGTGACCTTCTTTGGGACCATCCCTTCATATGGTATTTCCTATGATGACGGAAATGGTACCGTGAAGTATTTTGCCATAGAAGAAAGTGGTATGGATGGCTCACTTCTTTTGACGGAGTTTGATCAGTAGACGATCATTTCCAAATGCCTTAAGTAAAAGAGGAGATCATTTCACACAAATGGACACTCTTCTAAATATCTAATGAAAGCGCAGGCAAATGGATGTCTGCGTTTTTGCATTAGAAAGTGGAGCTGGTGATGGTTTCAATTGTATTTACAGGCGAGGGCACTCTTTCAACTCTAGTTCGCCGTCACAAATTTTATGATGCATTTCTTCCTTTGGATCAATTATGCTCGACGCGGAAGATAAGTCTTATTCATTCAATGAAGGCAGATTGCCGCTTCGATAAGTACTCTCCGGAAAGAAATCACCATCAGAAAGAAAAGTGCTCACACCCGTCCTAATTGACTCTTATTGTGGATTTGTTACAGTCTGCACCAGTTTTTGTCATAATTCTTCTCTCCTGAGAAAGTGTTTGTTTCTTTAAACTTAATTAAATTTCCAACAAACTGATAACCATATCTCCAAAAGTATAGTTTCAATAAATAACATTGACGCCTCATGGTTTGCAGACCTTTACATTTTTTATTGACAGACATGCACATCTATGGAGATTCTTTCTTTTTTCTATTCTTTTCCCTCAAATTTCGGCAGAAAATATATGTCGATTTCTTGTCAAAATAGTCTATAATAGGAACTGGCATATGTTTGTACAGATAAATAAGGCATTTTAGGAGTCCTACAAAATAGATGCCAGTGTCTATCGAACTCCGGTCTTATAAGCAGTAAACATCTTTCAAACGAAAATTTCAGGAGGAATTTGATGCGCAGTAATCTAGAAGGCTTGATCGGAAACACCCCCATGCTGGCGCTTAAACTTAAATACAAAGGGAAGGATCGCACCATTTACGCGAAGGCCGAGCATTACAATCTAACCGGTTCTATTAAAGACAGGATGGCCTATTACATCCTTAAGCATGAAATCGAAGCGGGACGTCTCAGACCCGGCATGTGCATCAAGGAAGCTACTAGCGGAAATACAGGGATTGCCTTTTCTGCGATCGGTGTCAGTCTTGGAATGAGAGTCTCTATCCTCATGCCCGACTGGATGAGTGAAGAACGCAAAAAGCTGATCACATCTTACGGGGCAGATATCCAGCTTGTCTCCCGCGAAGAGGGTGGTTTTTTAGGTTCCATTGCTATTTGTGAGGAAAGCGCAAATGACGAAATGTGCTATCTACCACACCAGTTTGAAAACAATCTAAACAGTCTCGCACATTACCACAGCACCGGACCTGAAATCCTCGAGCAGCTTGCCTTCTTAAACACGAATAAAATAGCGTTCATCGCAGGTGTCGGAACCGGAGGTACCGTCATGGGCACCGGTCGCTACCTAAAAGACCATGTAGCAGATGTCAAGCTTTTTCCCTTGGAGCCGGAGAACTCCCCTACTCTGAGTACCGGACTCAAAGACGGTTCGCACCGGATTCAGGGAATCTCAGACGACTTCATTCCTAAGATCATTGATTTTTCCATATTGGATCAGATCATCGGCGTTCACGATGGCGACGCCATTATCATGGCGCAGAAGCTATCACAAAATGGCATAGGTGTCGGCATTTCCTCCGGTGCCAACTTGATCGGAGCACTGAAGGTCAAAGAAATACTTGGAGATGATTACCCCGTCGTCACTGTTTTTTCCGATGACAGTAAAAAATACCTTTCTACCGATCTTATGAAAGAAGAGCCGGTGCTCGAGCACTTCCTCTCAAAAGATATTGAAATCGTCGGTTTTGATTCCATCAAATCACCCCATACAACCTATCTCTAGATTTACATTTTCAGGGTCTGGATTCTCTTCGAATTCAGGCCTTTTTTATATTGATACGTTTCGTTGAGCAAATAGTTCGATCGGCTTGATAAGACCAACCACGAGAGGAGAGCGGATTCTATCGCATCGACACCATGGAAATGGTGAGTCATTTGCTTATCGATTTTCACGCATTTGTTTGCAGTCATGGCAAGAAGTCGTGGCAATCGAATTTACTTCAAATCCGAGTGAAGCTTGACAAACTCCTGTTCTTCAGACATTCTCACTGCATTCTATCAATCCGTGATAAGCTAAACATAGTAATGATGACTATAATGTGAAGACAAAACAGGAGGAAATGACGTGATCATTGGCATTGATATGGGAGGCACAAATATTGACGGGGTACTCATCCATGATGGAAAACTCCAGAAGTCATTCAAGCATCCCGTCGATCGTAATGACTATTTTCAGAGCATCTGGCACTGTCTGCAGGAACTCCTCCGAGATACCGACAAGGACGCTATCGAGAGAATTCATCTGAGCACTACGATCTCCACCAACGCAATTGTAGAAGATCAAATCTCCCAAGTGGGTGTCGTCCTTCAGACCGGCCCAGGGCTGAAATGGGATTTTGAGAGACTCGGTCACCATCTGGCCTTCGTCTCAGGCAGTGTTGATCACAGAGGATTTGTCGTAAAATCTGAAGACCCGCAAGAGCTAAATGGACTGAGAAAGACTTTTCTTACTAGCCCGATAGAAGCCATCGCGGTCATTAGTAAATTCTCCACAAGAAACCCTGAGTTTGAACAGAAAGTACGAGATCTTTTCCTGCATGACTATGAAGAAATTACTATGGGGCATACCCTCTCAGGAAAGCTGAACTTTCCGAGAAGAGTCCAGACTGCCTACCTAAATGCTGCCGTCTCCTCTACCTTCAGGACTTTCGCAGATAATATGCAAAAAGCACTAAAAGAGGAAAATATAGAAGCCCCGGTGTTCATATTAAAAGCGGATGGCGGAACCATTGACCTTAGCGGAGCCACAGTGAAGCCGGTGGAGACGATCCTCTCCGGTCCGGCAGCCAGTTTCATGGGAATGAGCGCTCTCCTTCCTGAAATTCAAGAGGACCGTTGTCTCCTCGATATCGGCGGCACAACAACAGATCTCTTTTTCCTTGTCGACGGAGTGCCTGTCTTTGAACCTCTAGGCATTGAGATCGATGGAAGAAAAACGCTAGTGCGCGCGATTTACAGCACATCGGTCGGTCTCGGAGGTGACAGCCACGTTCGATTTGAAGAAGGAAAACTGAAGATCGGTCCGAGAAGAATGGGCAGCGCAATTGGCTTCGGTGGTGAGGATCTCACTCCAACAGACGCATTAGTCTACCTAGGTGCCATGCAGGCAAAGTATCCTGAAAAGAGCCGGGAAGCTCTTGAGAAACTTGCTACAAAACAGGGATTGGATCCGGCGGAGCTTGCTGAGGGCATTGTAAAAGAGTTCTGCTATCGTATTAAAGAGGTCATGGAGAATACGCTTGAAATGCTAAATGCAAGTCCTGTCTATACGATTAAGGAACTTCTTAGTGACAGAGCCATCAAACCTTCCTCAGTGGGGATTATCGGTGGACCGGCGCAAGCGCTAGCTCCTCATCTTGAAGAAACACTGGGGATGTCAGTGGAATATCCAGACACTTATGAAGTCGCCAATGCAATAGGCGCAGCACTTGCCAGACCTACCATTGAAATCAATCTTCTGGCAGATACTGACAGGAAGATTCTCTCCATCCCCGAATTGCAAATCTATGAAGAAATTGACAGGAGTTACGACCTGGAAAGGGCAAAGAGAGAAGCGCTGCAGGAAGTAAGCCGAGCAGCTGAAGCCATGGGGCTAGTAGATGCATCCAAGACAGAGATTGTTGAAGCGAGTAGCTATAACATGGTGAGGAGTTTCTACGGTGCAGACAAAAATATCCGCGTAAAAGCACAGATAAAACCGGGACTCCTGACAAAACTAACAGATGTGAAGACAAGTGAGGTATGACATGAGAGCAAAAAACAGTCTCGGTCTGATTCTTTTTCCCGCCTTTGACTGGGCAATCTCCCCCACCCATCCGGAAAGAGAAGAGAGACTTCTATATACACAGGATCAGCTGATGGAAGAAGGTATAGAAGACATTGAAGGGATTCACTTTTTTAATCCTCTGGTAGCTGCTACTAAGGATATTAACCGCGTCCATTTCTGTTATCCAAATGCAGAGTCTCTTGTCACTGAATCACACTTGATCGCAGCAGGCGGTGTCATGCGAGCTTTTGATGCGGTCCTGGGGGGAGAGACGGATAAATCCTTCGCACTCGTACGACCTCCGGGTCATCACGCACAACGCGTCGTCTATGGCGACAGAGGGTTCTGTATCATCAACATTGAAGCCGTCGGGCTGGAGTACGCCAGGCAGAAGTACCGCGACATGCGGGTGGCCATCGTCGATACCGACTGCCATCACGGGGATGGAACAGAAGATATCTACTGGAATGATCCCGACACTCTTTTCATTTCTTTTCATCAAGATGGTAGGACACTTTATCCCGGCACAGGCCCCGTGGAAGATCTCGGAGGACCGGGGGCGTACGGCTACAACGTCAATATACCGTTGCCTCCCAACACGGGAGATGAGGGTTTCCAGTACGTCCTTGAGCACACGGTGATGCCGATCCTTGAAGAGTTCAAGCCCGACCTGATCATCAACTCTGCGGGACAAGATAACCACTACACAGATCCACTCACGAATATGAACTTCTCAGCACAGGGATATGCCGCCCTAAACAGTCGGATGAATCCCGACATCGCTGTACTTGAAGGGGGTTACTCGATCCAAGGAGCCCTTCCCTATGTCAATACGGGAATTGTCCTTGCCATGGCGGGACTCGATTATTCTGGTGTGATCGAGCCAGACTACAACTTGGGCAAATGGAAACAATCCAATCGTGTGACTGAACAAGTAGAGAGGGTGGCAAACGACGTCTACCAGCTATGGAAAAATAAAAAGACACTGGCAGAGAGGCTCTTTGCAGGCAAAACTTCCGTAAGGAGAAATCGACATGTCTACTATGACACGGCCGGCATTATGGAATCGCAAGTACAGGAGTTTCGTGTCTGCTCATCCTGCCCCGGCGTCAACTGGATTCAATCGAAAAACGACCGAGGCGCATCTCTTCTGGGTGTGAGCATCCCCAGAAAAGCCTGTCCTTCCTGCCTTGATGAAGGGTATCGACTCTTTGAAGATGCAAAACAAAAGAATATTAAAAAGAGATTTCTTCAGGATCTTTCGAATGATAGTTTCCTAGCTGAATAGGAGAGGAAACCGCACGTAAAAAAGGCAACTGTCTAAAGTAGTCAGCTGCCTTTTTATATTCCGCATATCAGATTTATTCAAGTATCTTGGTTTTTATCTTTTCTTCGGGAATGTCCCGAACCGGAAAGTCTTCATCTGTCTCTCCGATAATGACACCGCAACAGGCCACAAAGCCTTGCGGCAATTCATACATCTTGACAAGTTGATCTCGTTCGTTTGCCAGTCGAAGGCTTCCCCAGATATCACAGCTCCCCAGACCAAGGGCCGTCGCTGCAAGCGCCATATTGTGGACCACCATCGCGGCACTGGAGTACTCGCTGTTTGAAGGAGTTTCTTCTTTGGGATGAACCGATACCAAAATCAGTACCGGCGCTCCATAGAGAGGATGCGATCGCACACCTGTTGCCTTACTTGCGTTTTCTTCGATCGCCTCAAGGATTTCTTTTCGCTTGATCACCGTTACATGCATATCTGCAAAGCGTCCGGAAACCACCGGAGAAGCATAGGCAGCTTTTAAGATTATCTCAAGCTGCTCGTCTGTCGGTCCCTTTCCAGTATAGTGGCGGACGGATTTTCTTCGGTATAGAGTCTCAAAAAGGTCCATAGTTTCCCTCCAAGCCTTCCTAGTATTCATTACGGTGATCATATCATGAAAAGTCGTCAAACTTCACATTATCAGCGCTCACTCAAAATCACTTCTACCTGATCCGGATTGAGGCCTACCATTGCTTCTCCCAGATTTTCAGACACTTTCCATAGCACTTGCGCATCATTGTAGTTGTTTACTGCTTCTACGATGGCTCTCGCTCTCTGCTCGGGATTTCCGGACTTGAAAATGCCGGATCCGACAAAGACTCCATCGGCTCCCAGCTGCATCATCAGTGCCGCATCGGCCGGCGTGGCGACACCGCCCGCTGAAAACATGCTGACAGGAAGCTTGCCGTTTTCATACACGTAGCGGACCAACTCTATCGGAACTTGAAGATCTTTTGCAAAGGTGTAGAGTTCGTCACTTCTAAGTGCCTGACACTGTCTGATTTCTCCTGTAATCTGGCGTAGGTGAACGACAGCATGCGATACATCTCCTGTACCTGCCTCTCCCTTACTTCGGATCAAAGCGGCTCCTTCGGAAATTCTTCGAAGTGCCTCTCCGAGATTTCTCGCTCCACAGACAAAAGGAACTTCAAAGGCGTTTTTATCAATCTGATTCATCGGGTCCGCCATGGTAAGCACTTCCGACTCATCGACCATATCCACGCCAATGGCCTGGAGGATCTGTGCCTCCACAAAATGTCCAATCCGCACTTTTGCCATGACGGGAATACTTACCGCCTCCATGATTTTTACGATCATCGCAGGATCAGAACTTCTGGACACTCCGCCGGCAGCTCGAATGTCAGCAGGGACTCTCTCCAGTGCCATCACGGCGACAGCACCCGCTTCCTCAGCTATTTTCGCTTGCTCCACATTGACGACATCCATGATTACGCCGCCCTTTAGAGTGTTCCCGAGTTCTTTGTTAAACTTTTTCATCTTTCCTCCTTTTAGAATCCGAATCGTCACTACATAAGTATAGACAAGATCTGACCCCTCTGATAGAGTCAAATTATGAGCACTAAAAGAGATCAGATGAAAAACATCACCCCTTGGCAAAACCTGAGCGGAGCCAAAGACTTGCCTCTGTATGAGCGACTCGCAGAGCAGATCCGCAGCTCCATTCGCGAGGGAGTCTTTCGAGAAGGGCAAAGACTGCCTTCAAAGAGAAGTCTCTCCGAGAGCCTGGGCGTTTCCCTGACAACTGTTGGCTCTGCCTACGATACACTGGTAGCAGAAGGATACCTCGTATCTTTTCCGCGCTCGGGTTTTGAGATCAGCCCTTTGGCGGATCTCTACCTTCGATTGCCTCCGGTAAAAGAATATTCCCCGAGACAGGACCATCAACAAGCTACAAAGCAGATGTGGCGCTTGGACCTTGACCCCCACGGCATCGACAAAAGTCTGTACCCGGAGAAAACCGTCAAGAGAATCTACAGAAAAATCATCGACGCAGGAGCTCTGAGCGACGAAACACACCGTCGTGGTCTTCTCATTCTGCGAGAAGAGTTGGCAGCAGATCTCAAATCCTCTCAAGACATCGAGGTCAGCGCATCAGACATCGTCATCTCTTACGGAATGCAGGGACTCTACCGATTTCTTTTTGAACTCCTATCGCCAGATATGATCTTTGGAATAGAAGATCCGGGATACCCGACACTGGAGCATACACTCAGACGCTCGGCTCGAAAATACCGCTTTCTTCCGCTATCAGAAGAAGGAATCCATGTGGGGGATCTGGAGCAAAAAAATGTGCAGATTGCTTCCCTCACCCCTGCCCACCAGTTCCCGACAGGACTCGAGTACTCAAGTCACCTGAGAATGGAGCTACTCCACTGGGCTTATGAAAAGCCAGGGAGATACCTTATTGAAGATGCATACGACAGTGCCTTTTGTTACCAGCCGAGCGTAGAGAGTCTTCGAAAGCTTGATCCTTCCGGGGAACGAGTCCTTTATATTGGCTCTTTCTCGCGTTCTTGGTCACCGGGACTTCGCATTTCCTACCTCTGCCTCACACCGGATCTGAGTAGGAAGGCTTCAGATCTGGGGATTCCCCATGCGAATCCAGTCCCTATCATGGAGCAGCGTTTTCTAGCTGAGTTGATCCGCTCAGGCACCTATGAGCGCCATCTCAACCGAGCCAGAAGACTCTATCATAAAAAGCGTCGTCAACTGATTGCAGCATTTGATTCTTCCTCTCTCCCTTGGGAAGTCCGCGCGGGAACGTCCGGCCTCCACTTTACCGTAAGACTCCCCGAGGAGACAGATGCAGGGGAATTTGTCCGCTATCTCAGGACACAGCATATTCGGCTTCAGAGCGTCTATCAGTACTGTTTCGAAAATCATTGGCCACAAGAACTCTTGATTGGCTTTGGAGCACTTCCGGAAGAAAATATTCCCTCAGCTGTTCACATGCTTGAAGCATCATGGGAAAAATATATAAATCAATGATCTCTCTTGACAGACAGAAGAGATGACCTGATAATAACGACAGATACATCAAAATATTTTGATGAGAGGGAGAAACCATGACCGATTACAAAAACACAGCCAAAATCTTCAAAGCTTATTGTGATGAGACGCGTGTGCACATTTTAACTCTGCTTCAAAACGGAGAGAGATGCGCCTGTGAACTGCTCGAAGAGCTTCACCAGAGTCAATCGGGACTTTCCTATCATATGAAAATTCTGCAAGAAGCCGGTATCATTCATGCCCGCACAGAAGGCAAGTGGACTTACTATCGTATCTGCTCGGATGGCAGACGACGCGCCTTGCAACGACTAGAAGAACTGACTGCCCCGCAGGCAATCGCAAAAGAAAAGAATAATACTCATCAGGAGGATTCCACCAGATGCACTTAGTAAAAAATGGTTGGAACTTTATACAATATCAACTGCTCGGAATGAAATGGCTCTACGATCTCGTAGGCCGTCTGCTTTTCGAAGTCGGTCTTGATCCCACGAACCGCTGGGCCGCAAGTCTGCACTTCTTTATCTATGATGTCATCAAAATCGTGGTGCTGCTGTGTGTATTGATCTTCAGCATTTCCTATATTCAGAGTTACTTTCCTCCAGAGCGAACAAGGATGATCCTCGGCAGATTCCGCGGAATTGGCGCCAATACTGTCGCTGCTCTTTTAGGAACCGTGACTCCTTTTTGCTCCTGCTCCTCTATTCCTCTCTTTATCGGCTTTAGTAGCGCCGGTCTTCCTATCGGAGTAACCTTTTCCTTTCTGATTTCCTCTCCCAGATCGGAAGAGCGTCGTGTAGGGAAAGAGTGTAGAT
>CALFKA010000146.1 GCA_937880545.1 uncultured Clostridia bacterium
CAGCTTCCGCTGTTTCAGATTACATCGTCACAGCAGGATCTGCCGAAATTACTTTTAGCTTCTGCAGCGCTCATTGCCAACGTGGCAGTGGCAGTGTATCAGATCACAGTGATGAGAAGAACGGGCAGAAATCCGCTCAAGGAAGATATCTATGTTGATACCGAGTTTTACCGGAAGAATCTGGAAGCCAACCATCTCCTTTAGGTATTCTTTTACGCTAGCCGACTGTTTTCATACAGCCGGCTTTTTTGATGACGAAGATGAAGTTGTCATAGCAAATCTTCTGAAGTAAGATAACATCACCGGAAATTTCCTCTTTCAGGAGTTACTATGTTTCAACCACTTCATCTGATGACCATTGCTCTGACAGCGATCCTTGTCCCGCTTCTGTGTCTCTATGTCACAAGAGGGGGAGAAAAACGTATCGAGGGTTGGCTTGGCTTTCTTGCGATTCTGATCCTCCTATTTGACCCTGCTTATTGGCTTTGGGAATGGCTGACATATGGAAAATTTCACATGGAGTCGACTTTGCCGCTTTACCTGTGCTCACTCTACTCGATGCTTCTTCCGGTGGGGGTCTTTGCCAAATCCGGACATCTAAAGCAGATGGCACTTGCGAATGTTGCCAGTGTTGGAATGGTTAGCGGAGTGTTTGGTCTCATCCTCAACTATCATACAAATTACTGGCCTTTCTTTGGTTTTGTTGTTATTCGCTCGCTCTTGTTTCACTTTGTGATGATCTTCGGTTCCGTGCTTCTGTGGGTGAGTGGGTTCTATAAACCACAACCGGGAGATCAGTGGCGAGCGATGATTCCCGTGGTAGTCCTTTTAATTCCCAGTGTCATTCTTAACATTTTATACGGCTATGACTACAGCTATACAAATGGCGGGCTGGGGACGCCATTTGAGATCCTCAGCAGTGTCCTTCCCAAACCGCTCTTTCTCTTGGTTGTCTATACAGGACTCTTCCTCCTCATCTGGTTTCTCTTCTACAGAAAACTTCCGCTTTTTTCGAAAAAAGCAGAGAAGTAAAGAACGCAAAAAGGGTATAGATGAACCATCAAAATATGGAGGGAGCTATGAACCGTGTTGTGCACTTTGAAATACACGCCGATGATATCGAGCGCTGTAAGTACTTTTATTCCGAAGTATTTGGCTGGACATTTGAAGACTATACTGAGTATGTAGGGTCCCCTTACTTCGGGATCATCACAGGTCCTGACGAAGCGCCCGGCATTAATGGCGGACTGATAAAGAGGGAGAAGCCCCTGCGCGAGCTGGTAGAAGGCTATAATTCCTATGTTTGCACCCTTCTGGTGGAAGATTATGACGAAGCCCATGATAAGATTCTCGCAGCCGGAGGGAAAGTTGTCTTTGGTAAGCACGCTCTTCCTGGAATGGCTTGGCAGGGATACTATCAGGACACAGAGGGCAACGAATTTGGCATCCATCAGCCGGATGAAGAGGCCATGTAATTTTTGTTACCTCCAAAACAGATTTTACAGAAAACTTAAACTTCCTCTTGACAAAGCGGAAATGCAGGCTTAAGATGGGTCCAATATCAAAAAGTAAAATTGGCTGTGAGAAAGAGAAAGATATCTACAGGCTATAACACCAGAGAGTCAGCGGGAGGTGCGAGCTGACAATTAGCGGAGATATGAACTATACACTTTTGAGCCGCTTCGTCAAAAGCATATGCAAGTAGACGATTCCGGGAGCCCGCCGTTAAAAGGGATAGGACTGTTAGGTCTGAATTGAGTGATGGCTATGCCATAACTAGAGTGGTACCGCGGAAATTACCTCCGTCTCTATGAATGTAGAGATGGAGGTTTTTATATTTCAGGAGGAAGAAAATGAAAAGATTATTGGCTGTCCTGCTGGTGAGTTTACTGCTCCTCAGCGCTTGTGCCCCGACAAAGCAAGCAGAAGAAAAAGTATTTAAGATTGGCATCACACAGATTGCAGAACATCCGGCACTCGATGCAGCAAGAGAAGGTTTTCTTGAAGAGCTTGAGGCAAAGGGTGTAAAAGTGGATGTTGACTATCAAAATGCCCAAGGTGATTCCTCGACCAATGGCACCATAGGCGCATCGATTGGAGAAGGAAAAGATCTGGTCTTTGCTATTTCCACGACATCTGCCCAAGCCGCAAAAGCCGGAAAAAAAGAAGTGCCAATCGTCTTTACCGCTGTCACAGATCCGGTCGAAGCAGAGCTTGTGGCCTCCGCTGAAGCGCCGGGAGAGCTAATTACCGGCACCAGCGACAAAACACCTGTAGCCCTTCAGCTTGAATTATTAAAAACACTCAAGCCGGATGTGAAAAAAGTGGGGATTCTCTTCAACACAAGCGAGGTCAACTCTGAAGTGCAGATCCGCTGGGCAAAAGAAGCAGCAGAAGCACTCAGTCTTGAAATCGTCGAAGTTGGGGTCACGACGGTAAACGAGATCCCACAGGCACTTGAAAACCTGGTCAGCCGCTCTGACGCTATTTACACGATTACAGACAACCTCGTCGCCAACTCCATTCAACTAGTGGTAGAAAAGTGCAGGGACTTAGGCATTGTTACCATGGGAGCCGAGCGCGCCCATGTAGAAGCCGGTATTCTCATCACCGATGGGATTGACTACCGCGAACTTGGACGGCAGTCAGCCCGCATGGCGATCCGTATTCTTACTGAAGATGCTGACCCTGCCAAGATGCCGGTAGAAACTCTTGATAAGACGGAGCTTGTGATCAATAAAGCGACAATGGAGATGCTGGGAATTGGCATGCCTGAAGATGTTCTCGGCCGGGCACTTATCATTGAATAGACAGGAGAAGACATGCTTTCCATGTTTTTGATTTCTCTTGAGCAGGGACTTATCTTTGCTGTCCTCGCTCTGGGGGTCTACATCACCTACAAGATCCTTGATTTTCCGGATCTCTCAGTAGAGGGGAGTTTTCCGGCGGGTGCTTTTGCCTTTGCCAAGCTGGTTACCTCGGGTGCAAGCCTGTGGATAGGACTTCTAGGAAGCTTGCTGATCGGTGCGATGACGGGACTGATCACCTCGCTGATCTTTTCACGCCTTCGCATCAAGCCTCTTCTTTCGGGAATACTCACCCTCACCCTGATGTACTCCGTCAACCTGCGCATCAATGCCAAGAGCAATGTTCCTCTGTTTTCGACCCCGACACTCTTTCAGGGGGACACTCTTATCAACATCGGTATCCTTGCGTTGATTGTTCTTGTGCTCAAACTTCTAATGGATCGCTTCTTCAGAAGTCAGATCGGATACATGCTGTTGGCGACAGGAGACAACGAAGTTCTTGTAGCGGGACTGGGAGAACATGTCGATAAGTATAAAATGATCGGACTGATGATCTCTAATGCTCTCGTGGCGCTCAGCGGGGCGATCATGGCGCAGAACGTGCGATTTGCCGACATCAATATGGGAAATTCGATCATCGTCATCGCTCTGGCCTCAATCATCATTGGCGACACATTCATGAGAAACACCAGAAAGGTGAGAGGCACTTCACGGGCTATCTATGGTGCGCTGATCTACAAGATGATAGGAGGAGCCGCCTTATATCTTGGTCTCGCCCCCACGGACCTAAAAGCCGTCAACGCCCTCATTGTCATCGCCTTCATCGCCTATAACCAGTGGAGCCCCAGCGCCTGGTGGAAGCGTTTTCGAGAAAAACAATTCCGACCTGAGTCTTCGAAAGGAGTGCCCCGTGCTGCAGATTCGTCATCTTAAAAAACACTATAATCCTGACAGCGACAACATGATTCGTCTCTTTGAGGATCTTAGCATCGACTTCTCTGTCG
>CALFKA010000147.1 GCA_937880545.1 uncultured Clostridia bacterium
GGGGGCGGAAGCCCGATCGATGCGATGAAAGCCATTGGAGCGATGCTGACAAATGAAGGGGAGATTGTCGACTATAAAGGCGTGACGATCCCCAATCCTCCGCCTCCTCTGGTTGCCATTCCTACGACGGCAGGTACCGGCTCGGAAGCGACGAAGTTTACGATTATCACCGACAGTGTCAATAATATCAAGATGCTTCTCGTGGGACCTGAGCTCATTCCACGGGTCGCTGTCATTGATCCGGAGTTCACTCTGTCCTGCCCGCCTTCTGTCACGGCAGCGACGGGCGTCGACGCGCTGACCCATGCTATTGAGGCCTTCACCTCCCGCAAAGCGCAACCACTTAGTGATATTTTTGCCGTGTCCGCCATCCGGCGCATCTATCATCACATCCAGAGAGCGTATGAAGACGGAAGTGATGTGGAGAGTCGAAAAGAGATGTCACTTGCCGCTTTAGAGGCGGGCATCGCTTTCAGTAACGCTTCTGTGACTATCGTGCATGGCATGAGCCGTCCCATTGGAGCGCTCTTTCACATTCCTCACGGACTGTCCAATGCTATTCTACTCAAAGAGTGTCTGGACTTCATCAAGTCCGGCGCCGTAGAGAAGTTTGCCGTATTGGCGCAGGAACTGAAACTGGCCGATGCCACCGTGGATGCACAGACAGCCGCTGATGTGTTCGTAGATACCATGACAGAGTTGATAGGAAAACTCCATATTCAGACACTCGAAGAGTATGGGGTAGATAGAGAAGAGTTCCACTCATATCTCGACAAGATGGCGACAGACGCCATTGCCAGTGGAAGTCCCGGAAATACACAAAGAGTCCCGACCAAAGAAGAGATCATTGAGATCTATCGGAGACTGTGGTAGGAAAGAACATCAAACAAAAACGACTTGATAAGGAGATTTGTATGGCCACACCGGAAGAAAAAAAGTACGTCAGTGAATTGATTGAACGGGCAAGAAAGGCCCAGAAAGTCATCGAAGGCTATGACCAGGAGCGAGTAGATCATCTGATCACTGCTGTTGTCTGGAATATTGTAAAGCCCGGAACCATTGAGAAGATCTCAGAGTTAGCCGTCGAAGAGACGAAGATGGGCAACTATGCGTCCAAATATGCCAAGCTCAACACGAAGCTAAAGGGTGCCCTGCGAGATATGAAGGGCAAAAAGAGCATGGGGATCATTGAAAGAGACGAGGAGAAAGGTCTCTTTAAAGTCGCCAAACCCGTCGGCGTCGTCGGAGGCATCCTCCCGACCACTAACCCCGAAGCGACACCTGTTCTAAAAGCTATTATGGCTATAAAGACCCGTAATGCTGTCGTTCTTTCACCGCATCCGAGAGCAAAAAAGACGAATACCATGATCCTAAACATCGTGCGTGATGTCCTTAAGAAGTATGGAGCACCGGAAGATCTTGTCATCGGCGTAGAAGAACCGACCCTCGGTATTACGCAGGAGTTGATGAAACAGGCGGATCTCGTCCTTGCCACCGGTGGAGGAGCCATGGTTCACTCCGCTTACACCTCAGGGACACCCGCATATGGTGTGGGCGTAGGAAATGCTGTGGTTGTCGTCGATGAGACGGCAGACTTAAAAGATGCAGCCGATAAGATTATGAGAAGTAAGACCTTTGACTTTGCCACCAGCTGCTCAGCAGAAAACTCCCTTGTTGTTCAGGAAGGCATCTACGACAAACTAGTCAAAGAGCTCGAAGCGGTGGGGGGCTACCTCCTCAGTGCAGAGGAAAAAGCGAGCCTGCAGGCCAACATGTGGAAAGATGGTGTGCTCAATAATGACATCATTGCTCAGCCTGTTGAGAAGATCGCAACTGTCGGTAAGATCGCTCTTCCGGAAGGAAAGAAATTCCTGATGGTCGAAGAGTCGCAGGTGGGACCTGAGCATCCGTTCTCCGGCGAGAAACTCTCGCAGGTTGTTTCGCTCTTTAAGTTCGGAGAGTTCCAGGAAGCCATTGACAGGGTCAATGAGATTACGGAATACCAGGGCAAAGGCCATTCTTGTGGCATCCACTCTACGGATGAAAAACGCATCGAAGAATATGCGCTGAAAACCTACACCAGCCGTATCATGGTCCGCCAGCCTCAGTGTCTGGCAAACAGCGGCGCGTGGACCAACGGGATGCCTATGACGCTGAGTCTGGGATGTGGCACCTGGGGAGGCAATATCTCCAGTGAAAATATCACCTGGAAACACCTCTTGAATACGACCTGGGAGATCGGAAGAGCACACGTCTGAACTCCAG
>CALFKA010000148.1 GCA_937880545.1 uncultured Clostridia bacterium
CTTTAAAGATCTTCCGAAATACCGCGATCAGGGAACGCTGATCATCTACACGATCTCCGAAGACGCCATTACCGGCTACACGCCAAAGATCACCGGTTACGATGTCGAAAACACACATGTTCCCGAGGTCATCACCTTGGAAGGCAGTAAGACATGGGATGATGCCGATGATCAAGACGGTCTGCGACCGGAGAGCATCACGATCCACCTGTGGGCTGACGGGAAGGAACTTACCACGCATGTAGTGGAGATATCTGCAGCGCAGGAGTGGAAGTGGAGCTTTAAAGATCTTCCGAAATACCGCGATCAGGGAACGCTGATCATCTACACGATCACAGAAGATGCGATCGAACACTACACGAGCGCCATCAATGGGTTCAGTGTCACGAACAAGCACGAGCCTGAACTGATTGATATCTCCGGAAGTAAGACATGGAATGATGCCAATGATCAGGATGGCCTGCGACCGGAGAAGATTACGGTTCGCTTATGGGCAGACGGAGTAGCACTTCCTGAACAAGTAGCGGAAGTATCGGAAGCGGAGGAGTGGAAGTGGAGTTTTGAAGATCTTCCAAAATACCGCGATCAGGGGACGCTGATCATCTACACGATCACAGAAGATGCGATTGAATCCTACACGCCGACCATCAATGGATTCAATATCCGCAATACGCACACTCCTTTCACAGTCGATATCGAAGGTAGTAAGACATGGGAGGATGCAGAGGATCAAGACGGCATCCGTCCTGACTTTATTACTGTTCGCCTGTGGGCTGACGGAGTGGCACTCATGGGGCATATAAAAGAAGTGAGAGAAGCTGACGGCTGGGCTTGGAGCTTTTCAGATCTTCCCCAGTACCGCGATGGAGGCAAAGAGATTATCTACACCGTTACAGAAGATGCGATTCAAGGCTATACGCCTGCGATTACAGGCTATGACATCAAGAATACGCATGTACCGATGGTGACCTCTGTCGAAGGCCATAAGACCTGGGTGGATGCTGACAACCAGGACGGCAAGCGTCCCCAGAGCATCAAAATCATCCTCGTCAAAGACGGCGTCGACGACCAGAGCAAGATCGTGACGGAAGAAGACGGCTGGAGCTGGAAGTTTGAAAACCTTCCGCAGTACCGAAATGGCGGCATCTCGATTGTCTACACGGTGAAAGAAGAAGCCCTGGAAGGCTACTCCACCACCTATGAAGGCAATCATGTCACGAACACTCACACACCGGAGAAGACGAGTATCACGGTACTCAAGAGCTGGCAGGACAACGAAGATCAGGACGGCATCCGACCAGATGCGGTTACCGTTCGTCTGCTGGCGGGCGGTGTTGACACCGGCAAGACCCTGATGCTCCGTGCTGAGGAAGGATGGATGGGAAGTTTCACACAGCTGGATATGTACGCAGCAGGGGAGAAGATCGTCTACACGATCCAAGAAGACCCGGTTGACCTCTATACGTCCTCTGTTACGGGAGATCCGGTTGTCGGATTTACACTCACCAACACCCATGAACCCCTCAAGAAAGACATTCCGGTGATGAAGATCTGGCAGGATGAAGACAATCGAAGTGGCTTACGTCCGGAGAGCGTGGAAGTCAATCTCCTCGCCGACGGCAAAGTGATTGCCTCAACGCTCCTGAAAGAAGCTGATGGATGGGAATATGTCTGGAAAGGCCTCCCCGTCAACAATGCGGGCCAGCCCATCGTCTATAGTGTGGAGGAAGTTTCCCTTCTACCGGCGTATGAGAAACCACTCTATGCTGAAGCGGACGGAGTCCTGCAAGTCATCAACAAGAAGAAGCCTATTCAACCGATTGTGGTGACGATCGAAGGCTTGAAACTGTTGACAGGACGCGACCTGAAGGCAGGGGAGTTTGAGTTCCAGATCGCACTGGCGAGCGACCCTGATCATCCTCTTCAAAGCGTGACGCACGGTGCAGACGGGAAGTTTGCGTTTTCTCTTGAAATGAAGGAAACCGGATTGTACGAATTCGTCGTCACCGAAGTGAAAGGCAGTAATAAAGATATCACCTACGATGAACGTGTGATTAAGGTGAGTATCGAGGTGAAGGAAAATAGCCTCGGTATCTTGGAAGCCGTGGTCACTGCTGAAGGGGAAGAGATCGTGTTCAAAAACTCGAGCAAAACACCTCCAAAACTCCCGAACACAGGGAGCGAGAGTGAATGGCTCTTCCTCTTCGGAGGACTGGCGCTTATTGGCCTCGGAGCATTGATCCTAGGCGGCAAGCGCAGACAGCCACTTTAGCGGCAGTAAAAAAGGCCTCTTCGGAGGCCTTTTTCCTTGCTATAATATGGGCAGGAGGGTACATGTACATCTTTTTACTCGTCCTCGATCTGCTCATCAATGCAGCATATATTTTCTTTGTCTATATGACACATATCGACATGTTTTTGTATGTGCTGATCGTCATGTTGTTTTTCCTTGCCTTCCGGGTCCTGAGCCTGAGTGTTCACATCGGCTTTTCTCTGGTCAATCTGGTGCTTCTCATCTGGCTGTGGCGATTCGACGGATTGTACCTACTCATCGCGTACCTGCTCTATATCTCTCTCTACCTCTATCTGTCTTCTCGTGAACAGAGAATGCGGGAACTGGAGGAGCAGAACCGTCTTCTGCAGCTCTCCAATCAGTCGCTTCAGCGTCTGCAGATTATGCAGGAGCAGCTGCAGCAGCAAAGAGCGCAAACTCTTCTCTACGAGGAAAGAAATCGCATTGCACAGAAGATCCATGACATGCTCGGTCACAGCCTGGTAGCGGCACTTCTACAGCTAGAGGCGGCGCTCAGTTTAAAAGAGAAAGATCCACAGAGAAGCTTTTCAATCGTGGAAAAGTCCACGGCGACCCTTCGAGAGGGGGTCGAGCAGATTCGTGGAGCCGTCCGGGAGATGAACACCTCATCCGGCGTACGCAAGTTTTCGGAACTTGAACTCTTAGTGGAGGAACTACAATCAAAAGCCGGACGAGCGATCCAGCTGACGCTTCGGGGAAATCCGGAAAAGATTCCCTATAAGTACTGGGCGATCTTTACTTCCCAACTCGAAGAATCTCTCTCCAACAGTGTACGCCACTCAAGCGCCACAGAACTCTTTGTCCGGCTGGAGGTTCTTCCTCAGCATGTGCGCTTTGAGGTGCGAGATAACGGAGAGGGCGGGGTGGACATTGTGCCGGGGATGGGTATCGAAAGTATGAAGGAAAGGGCATTGGCAGCTGGAGGAAAGCTGATACTGGATACGTCCCATGGGGTGAGTGTGACGAGTCTTTTGCCTCTGGAGGAGGAAGCATGATACGACTGGCGATTGTCGATGACGACGCTCTCATACGGGAGAGTCTGGAGATACTGCTAGGAGCACAGGAGGACCTCGAAGTGATCGGGGTGGCTTCTGATGGTTTGGAAGCGATAGAGATTGCGAAGAGGGGAGTGGATGTCATGCTTCTCGATCTTCGCATGCCGGTGATGAGTGGCATGGAAGCACTTCCCGAGCTGTGTGAGAGGACAAAAGTGCTGGTGCTCAGTACCTTTGATGAAGCGGAAGGGATTCTCGAAGCACTGCGCCGCGGGGCGATGGGATACCTCTTAAAAAGCACGCCACCGGCGGGAATTGCGCAGGCTGTCCGAATGGCACATGCAGGCCAGAGCACTTTCGATGAAGCGGCAATGGAGGTTCTACGTCATTCCGTACCGAAGTCCTCTGTCTCACGGCAAGTGGAATTGACACCCAGGGAAGAAGAAGTGGTAAAACTCGTCGCCAAGGGAATGAGCAATCGGCAGATTGCAGAGGCGCTGTTTCTCACAGAAGGGACGGTGAAGAACTACATTTCTTCGATTCTTGAAAAGGCAGAGCTCTCACATCGGACACAGATTGCTGTGGCGTTCTTGAAGGGTGAAATCAAATTATGACTTTTGTCATAGGCCTTTTGTGACTTCCTCCACTGGAGGGAGTTCTTTTTTTGCTCTAAAGTGTGTATCAGGAGGCACATCTATGAAACCACTCGAAGTAAAAAATATTGTAAAAAGTTATGACAAGACACTGGCTCTCAGTGATGTCAGTTTCTCTATGAATGAAGGAGAGATCTACGGACTTCTCGGACCGAATGGCGCCGGAAAGAGCACGATGATCAATATCATCAGTGGGCTGATTACAAAGGATGCCGGCCAGGTGTTGATTCAAGGTCACGATCTCGACAAAGAAATGCGCACCGCCAAATCACTGCTCGGGGTAGTGCCGCAGGAACTGGCGATCTACCCGGATCTTTCCGGTCGCGCCAATGTCAGCTTCTTTGGCAGTCTCTACGGGCTTAGTGGCAACGAACTGAAAAAAAGCGTAGAAGAAGTGCTGGAGTTCGTGGGGCTCACCGATCGGGCAAAAGATCTAGCCAAGACGTATTCAGGGGGTATGAAACGTCGCCTCAATATGGCTTGTGGCATGGTCCATCGTCCGAAACTCCTCATCCTCGATGAGCCAACGGTAGGCATCGACCCGCAGAGCCGAAAGCACATTATGGATGCACTCGTAAAACTCCATGATGAGGGAATGAATATTCTCTATACCACCCACTACATGGAAGAAGCACAGGCTCTCTGTAAACGGATCGCAATTATGGATCAGGGACAGATGATCGCGCAGGGAACGCTCTCAGATCTTCGAGGACTGCTAAACGAGAAACGAAATATTGTGCTCAGTGTCGACTCTCCTGTCAAGGCCGGTCTTCTAGAAGAAATAGAAGGTGTCTACGATGTGAGTTTTTCCAATGGGTCTGTCCTCATTAAAGGTGATGATTCAACGGAACTCATTAAGCGCCTGATCGATACGCTGAACAGAGAGAATATCGACATCCGAGACATGCGCATCGAAGAAATCAATCTTGAGGATATCTTCCTCGGGCTGACCGGACGCAAACTGAGAGATTAGAGGTAAGCATGAGAATCCTCCATTTTCTAAAAAAAGAATTATTGCAGGCCATCCGGGCACCGGAATCCATCCTACTGATGGTGCTCTTCCCGCTGGCGCTGACCTGGCTCATGGGCAATGCCTTCTCGAGCTTGGGAAGTCATACAGTAGAACTGCCCGAACTGAGCTTTCCTGTCGTCGCTGAAGAGAGCGAGCGCTTGGGGATGATGGAGCAACTCGCTACAGAAGTATCCATCGACCTAGAACTCGTCACGCAGGAAGAAGCCCTTGAGAAGGTGAAGAACCGGGAAGCGCTCGGGTATATCGAACTCGATGATAAAGGGGCTATCTACCACCGGGTCGATAAAGCGATCCGACAGAGTGCAGAGATGAATCCCTATCTGACCGACACCGTCCTCTTTCTCTTTACCAAGATCTATATGCAACAAGAGGCGGTCTTTATGGAAGCGGCTCAGGGACTTCATCTGGATCTTCTGCAGTCGCCTATGGAAGCAGATGTCACCTTGCTCGAGACAGAGGAGCGAAGTGCCCCGGGGAGTTTTGATCACTACGGCGTCACCATGCTCACGCTCATCCTGATGTATGGCTCACTTCAGAGCATGGGAATGATGGCGCAGGAATATCAGTATCACACCCTCTCGCGCATCAAACGCTCGCCTCTGAGCATCTCCTCCCTGTTTTTCGTCAAATCGACCGGGGCGGTGCTTCTGACTATGATGCAGGGCGCAGTGGTCATGGTAGTCAACCACTACGTGTTTGGTGTGAACTACGGGAACAGTGTGATGACGTTCCTTTACCTTGTTCCGCACATCCTGTTTGCCGTGAGCCTGGGAATTTTTGCCATCCTGGTGACGAAAAAAGAAGGAACAAGTGTGGCGCTGTTGAATATCGTGATTCCCATCCTGCTCGTCCTGGGAGGTGCCTACTCTCCGATACCCGACACGGGTTTCCTCGCTGTCATCAGTCGGTTTTCACCGGTCTACTGGCTCAATCAGGGGATCTTTGACATGGTGTATCAGGGAAGCAGTGCACGGATTCAGGTGTCGCTCCTGTTCAACTTCGCACTCGCTGCTATCTTGTTTTTTGCCAGCTACATTCTCTTTGTAAGAGAGAAAGGAGAGCGCTTTGGCAGCTATCATTAAGAACAATCTCAAGCTCCTTCTGAGCTCAAAAGGAAAACTCTTTGTCCTCCTCATTCTAGATCGGAAGAGCACACGTCTGAACTCCAGTCACATCACGATCTCGTA
>CALFKA010000149.1 GCA_937880545.1 uncultured Clostridia bacterium
ATTCCAACGCAAAAGCGGCTTTTTATATCTTCAAAGTGTCAAACTCGGGAATATACTATGATTCTACTGCTTATGCAACCCCGATCTTCTTGCATTTCCACAAGATTTCCATCCCTTTCCAATACTACAATTCATCATTATAGAAGCGTAGGGCGAAGACAGTCAGTAAAAAAAATCTACATTGCGATAAATTTACATGAATTTGACGATTAAAGTTAATAGTGCTAACCGTTTCAGTGGGTTGGTGTAGGGTATTTTCATTTAAAATTCATGGAGATTTGTCAGTCCTACATCTCTGCAAAGAGAGATGGTTACCATTTTTTATCGGCGCACACTTTCAGGTCACTGAGTAGTCCATCGAAACTCATCAGTTAAAGGAGCCTAACATGAGTCCCATACGAAGAGAAAATGCCACAAAGAATGGTGAGAAACCAGGATGTAAAACGGATGACCTCTACTTGATCCACGGATATCTACGGCGGACCTTGACTCGAATTCCTGAACTCATTGATGCTGCGGATCCAAAGGATAAGGCTCGTGTGGAACTTATCGCTCGCCATATTGAGGAGGTGGCTCACCAACTCATTCATCATCACCTTCATGAAGACGCAGTAATGTGGGAGCGATTGATACAAAGAGCCCCCGAAGCAACCGAGGACGTCCTTCGTATGAAGGAACATCATCAACACATTCATAAGAAGGCAGAGGATGTAATCGATGCCGTTTCTGAGTGGAAAATGAATCCATCCTTCAAAGAATCTCTGATGCACAAAGTGCAAGACATCAGGGAAGAAGCGCTTGCTCATTTAGATGATGAGGAGAAGACGATTAAGCCATTAGCAGCAAAACACTTGACACAGTCGGAGTGGAATCACATGGCCGAGATGGCTATGGAAGAAGAAAAGGATTCGCCGAGAGGACTCTTTATTATCGGCTACCTGTATCATTGCGCCCCTACAGAAGAGGTACGCCAGGAGTTTTGGAAAGCTCTTCCGCTTCCTGCGAAGATACTCTATCATCTCACCACAAAGAAAAAGTTTGAGAAGGAGTGGAAGCAACTGTATAGCTAGGACAACAGTCAAGTGCATCTCAAGAATCATGAGATGCTTTTTTATATGGAAAGGATAGTAGGGAGTGCCAGGCATCTTCCAGAATCTTGAAGTGCCCTTATATTAACCTCCTTTATAGTCTTCTAACATTGCTTTTCAAGGTGCTAGTGTGATAGCTCGCAATAGTCGCCTGTTGCTTCGCTCCAACAAGAAAGAATTGGGTTCAGTAATTCTTTACTTCCTCTTAATGTCAAAATGCCAAAACTTCTGTGTAGTCTCTTCCCCTCCCGGGTAATGGACCTACAGTCATTAAATTTCAAAGGAAAAACATGAACACTGAGTTTAAAGAAAAATCTCACTTGCGCGAAGTCATTCTTCTTTTTTTTAAACTGGGGCTGATGTCCTACGGAGGACCTGCTGCCCATACCGCTCTGATGCAAGAAGAAATTGTTACCAAGCGCAAATGGGTGACGCAGGAGCGTTTTCTGGACCTATTAAGCGCTTCTCACCTGATCCCGGGTCCCAACTCTACAGAGCTGGCGATCCAACTTTCTTATGAGAGAGCGGGATGGCCTGGACTCTTCTTAGGCGGAAGTGCTTTTATCCTTCCGGCGTTTCTTCTCGTATTGCTCTTAGCCAATCTCTACAAAACGTACAGTGATCTGAGTTTTATCCCCTCACTCCTTGCCGGCATGCAGGCTGTGATCTTTGCGATCATTTTACAGGCACTTCTTAAACTAGGAAAGAGCGCGCTGAAAAAGCCTGTGCTTTATATTGTGCTTGCGATGGCTCTTCTGGCAAGATACTTTGGACTGAATGAGATTGTAATCCTAGCCATCAGTGGCACCCTTACCTACTTAATCGGCAAAGTAGATTCCGCTCGCTCCACCGCTCTTCCTGCATTATTAATGAGCGCGGGAAGCATTGGTCTGGGAGAATTGTTTCTGCGCTTCTTCAAAATTGGCGCTCTTCTCTATGGCTCAGGATATGTATTGATTGCCTATCTCCAAAGTGAATTGGTGCAGACGGGATATCTAAACTCCGCTCAGCTACTCGATGCCGTCACGATCGGGCAGCTGACACCCGGACCTCTGTTTACAACTGCGACATTCGTCGGCTACCAACTCGCTGGAACACTGGGGGCAACGGTCGCTACCATTGGCATCTTTCTACCCTCCTTTCTCCTCGTCGCTCTTTTGGTAAAGATTACCGACAAATTAAGAAAGTCAGCTGTACTCTCGCTGGTCCTGGATGGGATCAATGTGGGCTCTCTGGCGCTGATGGTCTTCACCAGTATTCTTCTGGGAGCGAATATTTTCGTCCGTCCTCTTTCTATCGGTATAACTATCGTGAGTTTTCTCCTCCTTGAACAGATCGGAAGAGCACACGTCTGAACTCCAGTCACATCACGATCTCGT
>CALFKA010000150.1 GCA_937880545.1 uncultured Clostridia bacterium
CTTGCTCTATGTTGTCGTAGCCTATGGTCTGGTCATTCTTGCCGGACAAGCCAGCTGGAACCGAGAAGCAATGACAGAACTTGGTCCGCTTGGCCTCCTCATGATTCCCACGTTCGGAGTAACCGGAGTTCTCCTGCAGGTATTAGGCGAAGAGATTGGATGGCGAGGATTCCTATTAAAAACTCTCTACAAGAAGATGAGCTTCACCAAAGCCTCCTTCATCACAGGCGCTGTCTGGGCTTTGTTTCACTATCCTTTGCTTTTGATGGGAAACTACAATAACGGTGCCACACCGCTCTGGTACGCACTTATCTTCTTTACGATTGCCATTATGGGAGCGAATACCATCATCAACTGGCTCTATATAAAATCCGGCAGTCTGTGGACAGCGGTCATCTTCCACGCCGTCCACAATTCACTGCTCAACGACTTGGATCCTCTCATCATAAACACGCCCCTTACACCCTATCTGCTCACAGAGTTTGGAGCCGTACTCGCCATAGCCATTTTGATAACTGCTCTGTTCTTCTGGAGGAAAAGAGATGAATTACCTCCTGCTCAAGTGCCGGAAGAACAGTTGCTTTGAGGTTCATCATGAAAGGAGGGTAGAGGTGGCTAGCACTTCCGTCCCTTCCGTAGAAGCGAAGCAAGTCTCTAAGCAGCCCATTATGCGTGTTACACATGGGAAGATTTCATCAGGTCAGCATGCTTCTCCTTTTTAATTTAATAATGCAAGTGAGTATGCACCCTGCTGACTTGCATCCTATTTTTTCATAAATTGTATACTTTAGAGTATTTTTATATGTTAAAACTACGATATACTTAACACAAGAAACTGGATACTTCATCCGATCTGGGAGGCCTTTTACTCCCGTCGCTCTGTCTCTTTGCCGCTGATAGGGGCAAAGAAGAGGAGAAGATTATTTATTGTTATTACATAATTCTCGGAGGTAAAAATGTACTTAAAAAAATAGATGTCTTGGATGCTGATCGTCCTGCTGATAGCAGGACTCAGCGCCTGCGGAAAGAGTTCGGATCCCACACCGGCGCCTCCTCAGGCAGAAGCGCCCGCGGAAACTCCTGAAGAAACTCCTGAAGAGACCCCCGGAGAAACGCCGGAAGAAGCCCAAGAAGAAGCTCCGGTGGATGCGGTACCTGCCCAGGATGTTTCTTACTGGGGTGACTGGAAAATGGTCAAATGGGGCCATCTCTATGACATGGGTTTTGGTACCGACAATGTTCCGGAAGACAAGGTTTTTGGGGACAATACCAAGCCCATGTGGATGACCCTGAACCCTGACGGCACCGGTGAATGGGGCTACAATATCTTCAAATTTACCGTCACCTGGAACGTAGAAGATGGAAAACTCATCGTCTATTGTACCGAGCCGATCGAACAGACCTTTACCGGAGTCATTCAGGAAGATGGCTCCATTCATGATCCCAAGCTCTGGGATAGTCATAATATTACAATGGCGAGAGATCGGAAGAGCACACGTCTGAACTCCAGTCACATCACGATCTC
>CALFKA010000151.1 GCA_937880545.1 uncultured Clostridia bacterium
ATCTTTACTTATCGAATGACCATTTGTCAATTTACACCATTATATGGACTCTATCTACAGATGTTTCTATGACATGTACTGTAGTTGTTCAGCGTTCGTATTATATATTAAGTATTCTGCAAAAACGTTCTTCATAGACTTTGGCGAGCTCTGCGCGGAAGTCAGGATGGGCAATATAGATTAGTGCTTCTGCTCTTTCTCGAAGAGTCTTGCCTTTCAGTTTGGCCACACCATATTCGGTGACCACGTAGTCGACGTCATTTCTGGAGGTTGTGACAGCCGATCCCTCATCAATGAGAGCTACAATTTTGGATACTGTTCCTTTTGCTGCGGTGGAAGGCATTGCAATGATCGAACGGCCACCCTTTGAAAAAGCTGCTGCTCGGACAAAATCCACCTGTCCGCCAACTCCTGAAATCTGCATATTTCCAATACTTTCCGAAACAACCTGTCCCATTAGATCGACCTGTACTGCAGAGTTAATCGAGACTAGATTGTCATTTTGCATGGCCACACGTGGATCATTAACATAATCAACGGGGAACATCTGAACCATCGGATTGTTGTCGATGAAATCATATAAGCGTTTTCCTCCCATAAGGAAAGTAACTACGCAGGCTCCCTTGTGGAAGTTTTTTCGCTTATTAGTGATGACGCCGGCTTCCACCAACTCCACCACTCCATCAGAGATCATCTCAGAGTGAATCCCCAGATCCTTCTTGTCTTTGAGGAAAAGCAGGACTGCATCAGGAATGGCTCCGATTCCCAGTTGGAGGGTATCGCCGTCTTTTACCAATGACGCGCAGTTTTCACCGATTAGTTTCTCCACTTCGCCTATCCGTGCAGCACCCAGTTCGATAAGGGGGGCGTCATGGAAGACAGCATAATCGATATCATCCATATGGATAAACGTATCTCCATGTGTACGTGGCATCTGTGGATTGATCTGCGCTATGACAACGCGGGCGACCTCTGCGGCAGGTTTTGTGTAGTCCACCGAAACGCCGAAGCTGCAATAACCATGTTGGTCGGGTTCGGTGACATGGATGAGAGCGACATCAACGGGGAGACTTTCTCTGAAGAGCCTGGGCACTTCATGGAAGAAGCAGGGTGTGTAGTCTGCTCTGCCCTCGCAGATGGCATCTCTTGTAGTCCTACCTACAAAGACCGCATTGTGGCGGAAGTGTTTTTTCAGTTCCGGTTTGACATAGTCAGCGCAGCCCATGGCCACCATGTGGACAATCTCCACATCTTCATAGGCTTCGTGGTTTTCCACCAAAGCTTCTACCAGATGGCAGGGTTCCCCCACAGCATGCGCCACAACGACACGGTCTCCAGAACTAATATGTTTCACAGCGTCGCTTGCACTCACTAGCTTATGTGCGTAAGTTTCTTTCCAATTCATTCTCCGTCCTCCTTTCTTCTATTTAAAAATGCTCTGGCAAATTCGAGGATCTCAGGATCCATTTCCGTATTGAGGATGACCGATTCGATGCGCGGATCACTTCGTAGGATCTGAGCACGGACCGTCTCCTCAAACGTCTCTTGTGCAGCAGGACAATTCCGACAACTGCCCAGAAGACGAACCTCCAGAACACCTTTATTAAAAGATACCAGTTCCAGACTAAGGGGATTTGAATCATCACAGGGAGTGATCATTCCTCGTATTTTATCTTGTAATGTCAATAATTCTTCACGTTTCATGGCATGTAAAAGAAGGGAGAGTTTCCTCTCCCTAGCTTTAATTACTCCTCAATTTTCGCAATGGCTTTCGCCAGGTCTTTTTTGGCTTCCAGGTTGCCCATTCTCTGGATGATGATGCGCTGCGCCTGGGGTGAGCCAGCACCGTGCATCGACTCGGTGAGATAGCCAACAGCGGCTGTACCGAGGGTGATGTTCTCGATGAGACGAAGAACACGCAGGCGATCTTCTACCGGTACTCCATCGACGCCGACAAGATACTTCTTCACATAGTGGCCGATCTCGGGG
>CALFKA010000152.1 GCA_937880545.1 uncultured Clostridia bacterium
CAGTGGAGAAGTCAACCAAGAGACTTGTTTCTTTACTTTTGTGACTCCAAAGAGAGGAACGAGGAGCACAAAGCCGACAAAGAGCATGAAAACCCATGCTTTTGTGTCAACCGAGAAGTTCAAATAGAGTGGCAGAGCGAGTATGGTCAATGCAGCAAAAGGGGCGGGATAGAGGAGATAGAAGACAAAGCTGACAAAGACGGCAATGGCGCTCCAGAGAAATAAAAAATACGCAGGAGGGTCTCCCATGGGGTACACTGCCCAGCTGTAGATGTGCTGAAAGATTTCCTCTGCTTCAAGAAGCTTCATAGACAACCAGCCGCGGTAACTTGAACTCATCATCAAAAGTGCGGACAGGAGCAATACGATCAAGAAAATCCATCGGCCAGTCTTCCAAGTATTTTTAATTAATACGAAGAAACCTAAGAGAATAAGATGCCTGAGCCAGGGCAGGGGCAGGGAATAATCAAAGGGGAGGAGAAAGAAGTAGTACAGCACAAGCGAGAATCCCAATGAAAAGAAGGAGGACAAAAGAAGAGAAGATGTCTTATTCTTCATAGGGTCTCCTCCTTCGCCAGTGAATGAAAAGCCAAAGTATAACGAGCTTTTTGAACAGATGACAAAGAGATGCTCTCCGCCTGTTTTTTGGGAGTCAGCACCAGATACAGTGCATGAGGAAGCGCCTCTTCGAGATGAAGCTGCTCTTCAATGGAGAGATACTTCCCGTGAGGAATTCGCGATAACTGTTCGAGAATATCTCTCTCGCGAAATAGTCGGGCATGTTCTCTTTTTGGCAAATAGGCGTGAAGATGCGCGTGCTCGGAAGCGACACTTGTCAGCTTCAATCCGGCGACCCGATCGAGAAATTCATCTCGCAGTGAGAGATTCGCCGCTGTTATTTCATCGATATCTAAAAGGATAATCAGATGAGATAGGAGATGACCTTCTTCTTCTCTTACAACCCACTGCTGAAGGCGACTGCTGAGCTTCCAGTGGATTCTTTTCATCGGATCTCCCGGGCGTAAGAGTCGGGATGCCGTCAATTCGGCTCCCTCGTCCATTCCCGGTATTGGACGCTCAAAGACAGAGAGCATCTCACCCAGACCGAGCCCGGG
>CALFKA010000153.1 GCA_937880545.1 uncultured Clostridia bacterium
AGCACAAGGACTAACATCCAAGCAAATTTTTTCATACTCGTCCTCCCTTTATGTAAGACATGTCGGGAAGAATGGATAGTTATCGACTGTTGTGTACTCCAGTGTGTAATCATCGACGGCTTTGACGCCGACCGTAGCAAAGTCTGCTCCGGAGTTCTCGGCAACCTTCTCATCCGTCTCTGCCAACGTCTGATAGTATTCGGAGACGGTGTCATAATACTCGGCCGCTCCTGCTACCAGGTCCAGAATCATATAGTCCGTGCCGGACTGATTCTGTGGGTCACACACGTATTTTGCTGCGGATACGAAGTCATGTGCTGTCACATCCGCCACAGGTTCTCCAAGGTGGTTGAACCATTTGACGCCTTTTCGCAGGTGGAATGTCCAAGTGAGTCCGTCATCGGACACTTCCCAGGTCTCTGCAAGACCAGGAATCAATTCACCGACATCATTGTATTCAACCAGTGTGTCGATGACATTGGCGCCCACTGTCTGTTCATTGGTAGCGCCTTCGATGAGATAGTTCATCGATGAGATTTCACCGCTGTACAGTGCGCGGTACACCATGGCTTCACTGTCGCCCAGTGCATTGGTAACTTCTGTCGGGGTCTCTTCTGCCGGAGTCTCTTCCGCCGGTGTCCCCTCTGCGGGCGGGGTGGTGGCGGGAGCTTGCTGACATGAGGTAACCAGCGAGAACATCAGCACAAGGACTAACATCCAAGCAAATTTTTTCATACTCGTCCTCCCTTTATGTATGTCATTAAGTGAAAAGATCACTGACACCCAGATTATATAACAAAATGGTCAAATACTCCAGTCTCGGTTACACAATCCTTGAAGTAGAATGACGGATATTAAACATTATTTTAACTTTCCGTGAAGAGCTAAAAAGCGTTCTAGAATCAGGCGTGAAACCTTGGCACCATACAAGGCTGCCTCGTGTTTCGGATGATACAGAGGATCATGGAATTCTTTATGGAAAAGAGCAAGGACATAGTCCCCTACCGGCGTAAACACGATGCCTCCATCATTTCGGCAAGCGTCCATGCTTCCACTTTTTGATGCGACGCTGACCTTCTCTTCGTCCAACGCCACGCTGTCATCGCCGGAAAGATAGTACTGAGGGAATTCTCCGACGATCATGCTGTTGTAGTGTTGGTCTTTAAAGATGGAGATCATATCTTCGCACGCTTCTTTGGAGACCAGTTCTCCTTCATGAAGTCTATAGAAAAAGTCTCCGTAGTCACCTACCGTACTGGTGCCCAAATCAGAATACTTCTCCCAGTCGATGGGGTTGTGGAGCACCGTACTATTGAAACCATACTTCTGTATCGTCCCATTGATGTGCGCCAGTCCCAGGTAGTCAATCAGCATATTGGTCGCGGTGTTGTCACTGACGATGATCATCAGCACGGCCACATTCCTTGCGCTCATCGAAAAGCCGGGTTTCATGTAATGGAGTACACCGGAGCCGTCAACCAAAAAGCGTTCTTCATACACCAGGGCTTCTTCTAGGCTCTTTGTGCCCTTCGCCGCCTGCTCATAAAGATCGAGCATAATAAAACTCTTGATCGTGCTGGCTGTTTCAAACGGCTCCTCTTCATGGAGGACGACCTTATTTCCATGAAAGTCACGCACATAGAGTGCCATATGACCATTGTAGCTTGTCAGCTCCCTCTCTACTCTTTTTGTAAGCTCCATGACTTACCCAAAGATGCTCGCTGCTGTCTCATAGGAGTCGACGAGGGCCTTTCGATAGTCGTCATCTTCTTCATTGAGGCTGTTGTAATCCACGCCATTGTTGCCGGCGGAGGAGTGAATGTATCTACCTTCTTCGATGTACATGGCTACATGACCCGGGAAGAACATCAGATCGCCCTTTTTGATGTCCTCTTTCGCGATCTCTTTTAATATAAAGCCTTCTTTTATCTGCGCATCGCGATAGATGGTATAGCCATTTAATAGATAGGCGATGGAGACAAGACCCGAACAGTCAAGGCCAGCCATCGTTTTTCCTCCCCAACGGTACTGGGCTCCCAAGTACATCTCCGCGGTGCGAACCAATGCTTCTCGCAACTCTTCTTCATCCTCAATACTGTCGAGCTCCAGAAGGTCTGCCAGATTCTCGATATATGTCCAGCCTTCCGTTCCATTTGGCAAAATCACTTTCTGCCAGCGCTCGTTCTCTACTTCAGGAAGAATGGCAATACGCCCCCCACGTGGAATTCCCTGTAGAAATGCACCCTGCACTTTGGGTTCGGCATGGATATCGGCATAGGGCGTGATGATCACTTTCTTCTGCGCCTCCACCCAGCGTGGGTCACACAATTCTTCGGGAAGAAAATCATCCCGGTGAATCAGCGCCTCATAGCGGTAATGCGTCTGCACACGGTACCACTCCCCTTCCTCAAGCGAAAGTATGTCCACCGGCATGCCAAACAGCGCCTCGTCTGCCAGTTCACACATCCTCGTAGGTTTTGTCATAAGTGGAGCAATGTCACGGGTGATCCAAGCTTTCATATCTCCTCCTTCAAAAGCCAGCGACCGATATGACCGATCGTCTGTTCTCGCAATAGTTTGATTTCACTGCCTGACACACTGGTCGTCAGAGCACACATCAACACATCTCGGTCTTTTCCAAAGAAGATACCGGTATCGTGACTGACTTCGTCAAGGCCTCCCGTCTTATGGGCAAAGGGCAGATCCTGTGGCAGGAATCTTTTCAGGAGCCTTGCGTCCCGGCAGCGCTTCATTAAAGCGATGGCAGCCTCACAGCTTGCCTCCTTGAAATACTCTCTTCTATAAATGGTGCGCAGCAGGCTGGCCATATCTTTAGCGGTGGTAGTATTATCCACTCCTCTTGCGCGCGCCTCGACATCCATCATCTTTCGCTGAAGGATACTTCCCGGCATGTGCAGCTCATCAAATATTCGATTGACTCGCTCATAACCGACAAGGTCAATGAGGACATTGGTGGAGGCGTTGCAGCTCTCGAGCATCATCCACTGAAGATACTCAGAAATCGTGTATTTTCCCTCCCCTATCTGTGTGACGACACTGGAATCTACTTTGTTTGTCTCGGAGAGTTCTACTAAGTCAGAAAAGGTGAATCCTCTCCCTTCTTCCTCAAGTACAGCCATCATAAGAGGTGTCTTGATCGTGCTGGCGCCGGAATGAACGAGTTCCTCTTGGAACTGAATACTCCCTCCGCTCTTGAGATCCTCCACAAAAAGAGAGAGAGTAATGTCTCGCTCTGCAGCCATCTTCTGCGCTACGTTGAGAGTTTGTTTCATACGTTGGTTGAAATCATTCATAGGCTACAAAACCTTTCACTTCTTGTATTCCCAGACCAGGTGTCTCATTGAGTGTGATGCGCTCTTCTTCAAAGTCGGTTCCTCCGACTACGGGATTTTCTTTGCAGAGACTCGGTCCATCGAGGTCGACATATTGAATGATAGGTCTTGCGGCGGCCAGATGGGATGCAGCGCCTACCGAGATGCTGCTCTCAAGCATGCAGCCGATCATGCAGGCAATGCCATGCATCTTCGCAAGGGATGTAATCTGCAGCGCTTTGTAGATCCCTCCTGTCTTCATGAGTTTGATATTTAATATATCAGCTGCTCGCAGACGAATGACTTCCAGTGCCTGTGCGGGACTGAAGACACTTTCATCTGCCATGATAGGAATCCGACTGACACGCGTCAACTCTATCATCCCGTGCAAATCACTGTAGTGCAGAGGTTGTTCGATCAGTTCGATATTGAGCCCCAGCCCATCGAGTTTGTCTGTAATGGAAAGAGCTTCTTTGAGTGTCCAGCCCTGATTGGCATCGAGGCGCACAACCACATCTTCTCCCACCGCTTGTCGGATAGACTGAACGCGGGCGATATCCAGCGCTTCATCGAGACCGAGTTTCACCTTCAGGACATGAAACCCTCTTTCTACGGCAATAACGGCGTCACGGGTCATCTCCTCTACACTGTTGACACTGATCGTCAGGTCTGTCTCTAGGGTCCCAGAAGAGCCTCCCAGTGCTCTGTACAGAGGAACAACCATACTCTGTGCCCACAGATCATAGAGGGCCATATCAATGGCAGCCTTTGCACTCGTGTTGCCAAGAATCGCTGCATGAAGGATCTCTTGATTGTCCTCCATGGCTCTTGCATCTCTGCCCATCAGTTTGGGGGCTATATACTCTTCTACCGCTGCCCGAATGGACGCTCTTGTCTCTCCGGTAATGACGGCGGTCGGGGGCGCCTCCCCATAACCGATGTGACCACTTTTTGTGTGGATCCTCACGACGACGTCATGAACGGCATCCACTGTTCGTAGGGATGTCTTGAAGGGCGTGTGTAACGGCACCTTCAATTCACCAAGTTCAATCCTCTCAATCTGCATTGCAGCCTCCTCTAATATAGAAGAATGCTCCTAAAGAGCATCCGCAATTAAGTTCCTTCTTAATCATAACCTGTTTTGACGGGCATTTCATCCTTCATTTTTTTGCGGCAAAGATCAGCCGATCAAAAGTCCCCTCATTTTTCACTGTATGAAATCCTGCTTTTTTCAGTGCCTTCTCCAATTCCCGTACACTCCAGGCTCTTTGAAACTGGCGCTCGGTCTCTTTTCGGTAATACTCCCCCTCACGAAAAAACATGGTGAGAAAGAAAAAAACGCCTCGTTCTTTTTCCGAGTACTGATTCTGCCAGATCAGGGTGAACTCTTCCTTCTCATAGACAAAGACATTGTCACCGAGTTCTTCTTTGAGCTTTTCTTGTGTGCTGATATCAAAGACAAGACTTCCGCCTTGAGATAGAGCATCATAGCTGCGAGAAAAGAAAGAGGCTACAGATCGGAAGAGCACACGTCTGAACTCCAGTCACATCACGATCTCGTAT
>CALFKA010000154.1 GCA_937880545.1 uncultured Clostridia bacterium
CAATTCCTCCCCCACTTACAGAAGATGGGGGTGTCCTTGCCCAATATTTGATGAACTTAGAAGCACTCAATGAGCAGCAGCGCGAAGCGGTGCTGGCAAAAGGAGGACCTCTTCTGATTCTGGCAGGTGCCGGCTCGGGAAAGACACGTACGCTGACGACCCGTATTGCTCACCTGGTCCTCGAAAGAGATATCCCTCCATGGCGCATCATGGCCATTACCTTTACAAACAAAGCCGCCCGGGAAATGAGTGAACGACTTGCATCCCTCTTGGGTGAAAGAATCAAGGAACTGTGGATCGGCACATTCCATGCACTCTCTTTGCGTATCCTGCGAAGAGAAGGTCATCGCATTGGGATTGCTTCGTCTATCTTGGTCTATGACTCGGCAGACCAGCTGGTTCTTCTCAAAGACTGTCTGAGTGAACTGGATATGAGTCTTGAAAAGTATCCACCGAAAGCGATCCGTGCCATCTTTTCAGAGGTGAAAAGCAAGCTGATACGCCTGAGTGACTATACGAAACTTCTTGATGCAGAGTATCACGAACTATTTCTTCTGTATGAGAAAAAGCTCCGTGATTTCTCTGCACTCGATTTTGACAATATCCTCATCCGACTTGTTGAACTCTTTGAACTCTATGACGATGTGAGAGCTCAGTATGCCGGTCGATTTGAGGAAGTGCTCGTCGATGAGTACCAAGACACCAATGCCGTCCAGTATCACCTCCTGAGTCTGCTGACGAAAGAAAAGAAAAACCTCGTGGTGGTAGGAGACGCTGATCAAAGTATCTATGGCTGGCGTGGAGCCGATATACGAAATATCTTGGAGTTCCAGTCGGACTTCCCGGATGCTCGAGTGATTCTCCTCGAGAGAAACTACCGCAGTACGTCGACGATTCTAAACGCTGCCAATGCCGTCATTGAACACAATGTAGATCGTCCGCCGAAAGAGCTTTGGACTGATGAGAAGGACGGAGACAAGATCCAGCTCTTTGAGGGACGCGATGATACGGCGGAAGCTGAGTATGTCGTGCGCTCCATTGAAGGCGCTCTTCTGAGTGGACAGAGTCTGAGTGATATTGCGATCCTTTACAGGACACATTCTCTTTCGCGACGCTTTGAAGAGGCGCTTCGAAAAGCACGCATTGCCTATCAGCTGATCGGTGGACTCAAGTTCTACGACCGCCGAGAGATCAAAGATATGCTCGCTTATCTGCGGGTACTGCAAAATCCTGCCGACGAGATTTCTCTTCTGCGCGCGTCAGGAATCCCTAAGAAGGGAATCGGTCCGGGAACTATTGATAAATGGCGCTCCTATGCTTATGAGAATGGCCTGACGATGTATGAAGCCATGAAAATAGGGGTGGAAGAGGGCTTTTTTAAAGGCGTGATGGCCGGCACTCTTACTGCCTTTTATGCGTTGTTTGAAAGTCATCGCAAGCTTCTGGAGACAGAGAGACTTGCCACAGTGCTTCAGAGTCTGTATGAAAAAAGCGGCTATGAAAGCCTGTTGACGAAGAGTCGGAGTGTAGAGGATCGCACCCGGGTAGAAAATATCGGGGAACTCCTGAGTGACTTGGAAGAATATGAAGACCGTTACGGTGGATCTCTCGATGAATATCTTCAGAATGTCTCACTGATTTCTGAAGTTGATACCATGAAGGAGGGGCCAAAAGTCACACTGATGACGCTTCACAGTGCGAAGGGACTCGAGTATGATCGCATCTTCCTCGTCGGCATGGATGAAAACATCTTCCCTTCTTATTTGAGTTTGGAAGAGGACCAATTGGAGGAGGAGAGGCGACTGTGCTATGTCGGCATCACCCGTGCCAGAAAGCAGTTGCATCTGACCCGCGCTGATTATCGCTTCCGCTTTGGACGGCTGGAGATGATGAAACCTTCTCGATTTCTCGAGGAAGTACCCTCTGATTGCCTGCACAAAGTGGTGAAGAAAGAAAGCACTTCTGCGGCGCGCTCCATGGCGATTCCACAAGCCAAAATCGATGCCGGTGACTATACGCCCGGTGAGAAAGTCTTCCATACAGTCTTTGGCTCCGGTACGGTCATCAATTATAATGCGAAAAGCAAAGTAGTACAGGTCGCATTTCCAAAGGAGGGGGTGAAGAGCCTTCATGCGCAGTTTGCCCCCCTTAGAAAGAGCAAAGCATGACAGACAGATATAAGGAATTGTTAGCGCAGATTCACCATCACAACTATCTCTATCATACGCTGGATGCTCCTGTCATTACGGATAGAGAGTATGATCAGCTGATGGAAGAACTCCTCAATTGGGAGGCGGCTCATCCTGATTTGGTTGACCCCAATTCTCCGAGCAAGAAAGTAGGGGGAGAACTCCTTGCTGGGCTCTCTCGCGTGCGCCATACGGTGCCTCTTCAGAGCCTCGACAATTCCTATTCTCCCGAAGATGTGCGTGCCTTTGATCGGCGCATCCGGGCAGCGGGACTACACCCTTCTTACGTTGTTGAGCGTAAGATCGATGGACTGAGTGTGGCACTGACATATCAGGAAGGACGCTTTATTCAGGGGCTTACAAGAGGCGATGGCACAGAAGGAGAAGATGTCACCGCGAACCTGCGCACAGTTGTTGACCTGCCTCTCATTCTGCCGGAGCCCAGAAATCTGATCGTGCGGGGAGAAGTGTATTTTCCGAAAGAAGACTTCGCCCGCCTCAATGAGCAGCGGGAGACAGAAGGTCTGGCGACATTTGCCAACCCAAGAAATGCCGCTGCCGGCTCGCTTCGTCAGCTCGACAGCCGACTGACAGCAAAGAGAAGACTTCGTATTTTTGTCTTTGAAGTACTTGCTTCGGATATTGTCTATGAGACCCATGTAAAGAAACTTCAGGACCTCCGCTCACTCGGCTTTCCTGTTGCGAGCTACGAAGTGGCCACTGATATTGATGGGGTTCTTCACGCAATCGAGACCTTCGGAGAAGAGCGCCATTCACTTCCTTATGAGATGGACGGTGCCGTCATCAAAGTCAGCGAGAGCTCGATTCGCTCAGAGCTCTCGGAGACGAGCAAAGCTCCTCGCTGGGCTGTGGCCTATAAATATGCTCCGGAGCAGGAACAGAGTGAAGTCCTCGGTGTGCGATGGAGTGTCGGGAGGACCGGTGTCGTGACGCCGACAGCCATTCTCACTCCTGTGGAGCTAGCTGGCTCTGTCGTTGCCCGTGCGAGCCTTCATAACGAAGAATATATCCGAGAAAAAGATATTCGGGTTCATGATATCGTGTTGGTGGAAAAAGCCGGAGATATCATCCCGCAGGTCGTAAGGGTGCTTATGGACAGGCGCTCGGCAGAGGCTGAGCCGGTGGAGATCCCAACGCATTGTCCGGCTTGTGAGAGTCATCTCGTGCACCTGGAGGAGGAAGCGGCTATTCGTTGCGTGAATGCCCAATGCCCTGCCAAATTGCAGCGTTCACTGGAACACTTCGTGTCGAGAGAAGCGATGAATATTGAAGGGTTGGGAGAGAAGAACCTCGCCTTTCTCATCGAACAAGGCATGATCACAAAAAGCACAGATATCTATCATCTCGAACGATTCGCAGAGAAATTGAAAGCCATGAAAGGCTGGGGAAAGCGGAGTGTCGACAAACTGCTTGAGCAGATTGAGGGCTCAAAGCAGCGAGATCTCTCGCGTTTCTTAAATGCCTTGGGCATGGAAAACGTGGGACGTGTAGCGGCAGCCGATCTAGCTCGCCGAATGGGCACGATGGAGAAGCTGCGAGTGGCTACAGAGGAGGAGCTTCTCACCATCGAGGGATTTGGCCCCCGCACGGTGGACTCGGTCCTGCAATTTCTGCACAATGAAGAAAATGAGCAGCTCTTGGATGAGTTCTCGCGCCTCGGTATACCCAAACCTGCAGAGCAGCCGACAACTGTCTCAGATGAACTCTCCGGCAAGACGTTCGTCATCACCGGTACTCTGCCACTTCAAAGACGTGAAGTGAGCGCGTTACTGGAGGCGCACGGTGCCAAGGTCAGTGGTTCTGTCAGCTCAAAGACCGACTATGTACTGGCTGGCGAGGAAGCCGGCAGTAAACTGACGAGAGCCCACGAACTGGGCGTAACCGTTCTCGACTGGCGGGCATTTCAGGAACTCATTGGAGGAGAGATATGAAGACGGGAAAGCTCAATTCACATCAGCTACATCACTCAGTCCTTCGATTTCTCAATGAGGGAAATGAACACACGCAGGCAAAGGTGGGCGAGGACGTCGCCTATTATGAGTGCCGCTCAAAGTATCTTGCCTTTAGCACCGACCCGATTACGGGAGCAACAAAAGAGATCGGATCTCTTTCCGTGATCGTCTCCTGTAACGACGTGGCGGCCGGGGGAGCGATTCCCAGAGGGATTCTTATGACCCTTCTTCTGCCTCCGCAGACAACCATTGAAGAGATTGAAGAGATCGCCACGGATGCGGCTCGTGCAGCAAGAGAGTTGGGGGTGGAGATCCTTGGAGGACATACGGAGATCACGACAGCGGTCACGCGTCCGGTGATCAGCAGCACGGTTTTTGGTACCTGTGAAGTGATTCCTCCCGGAGTGAAGTCCGGCGACGCCATTGTTCTGACGAAAAAGATCGCTATGGAAGCCACCGGGATTCTCATTAGAGAAAAAGAAAAGGAGCTTCGACTTCTAAGCGAAGAAGAAAGGCGGGAGGGGCTCTGCCTTGCCGATCAGCTGAGCGTCCTGAAAGAGGCGAAAGTTGCCATCGCATATGGAGTCAACCGCATGCACGATGTGACAGAGGGTGGTCTCCTGGGGGCTCTCAGCGAGATGGTATTTGGGCGTGACATCGGTTTTACAGTGGAACTTGATGCCGTAGCGCTTTCTCCTGTGACACAGAAGATTGCTGAGCACTTCGGACTCGATGTCTATCAGCTCATCTCTTCTGGAGCTATGATCATCTCTTTAGAGAAAGAGCGAGTCGAAGGACTCCTGGAAGCATTAAATGCCCAGGGAATTGAAGCCAACGAAATCGGTCAGTTTACACACAAACCAGAGATACAGATCTATAAAAGCGGTGAGAGACAGCACATCGAACTAAAAGAAGTCGATGAGATCTACCGCGTGATGGGATAAGTTTATGAGAGAGATAGAATTTGTCTGTGGATTCACACAAAACCCTGAGGGCTCTGTCCTTACTCGCTTCGGTCGTACCGTCGTTCTCTGTACGGTAAAAGCAGAAGAAGGTGTCCCCAATTTCATTGAAGGAGAGGCCGGATGGCTGACAGCGGAGTATTCCATGCTGCCCGGCTCGACCTATGTAAGAAAAAAGAGACGCACAGTAGCGGGAGAACTCGATGGCAGGACTATTGAGATCAGCCGTCTGATCGGTAGGTCACTGAGAAGCTGCGTGGATCTTGATAAGCTTGGCAGACAGACGCTCTACGTGGACTGTGATGTCCTCCAGGCCGACGGAGGGACAAGAACTGCTGCTATTAGTGGAGCGTCGCTAGCACTACGCTTGGCGATCGATCGGCTCATGGACAATGGCTATCTGGAAGATGACCCCTTCAGCGGCTTTATCGGAGCTGTCAGCGTAGGCCGCGTTGACGGACGCATCGTATGCGATCTCTCATACGAGCAGGATGTGCGGGCGGATGTGGACTTTAACGTCGTCATGAATCAAGAAGGTCAGTTCATTGAAGTCCAAGGAACTGCTGAAAAAGGGGCGTTCTCGGAAGAGGAACTGACGCAGATGTTGCAGGCAGCCCGAGAGGGAATAGAAGAGATACTACACAAACAGGAGGACAGCCTTGAAACATATCGTCGTAGCTACACACAATCCTGGTAAGATGAAGGAGTTTCGCTATATCCTGCGTCATTGGAATGTCCAGCTGATGAGCCTGGAAGACTTGGGACTTGACGAATTGGACATTTATGAAAACGGGCAGACCTTTCTAGAAAACGCCCGCATCAAAGTGGATACGCTCAGACAGTTTACCTATGATCCGATCCTCAGTGATGATTCGGGTCTATGTATCCATGCACTAAACGGTCGTCCCGGCATTCATTCCCCTCGCTTTGGAGGCAGAGCTCCTTTTTCGGTCAAGCGAAAACTTCTCTTGAGGGAGATGGAAGAGAAAGAGGACCGTTCGGCGCACTTTACCTGTGCGGTAAACCTCCTCGTGGACGATAAATTATATGAAGCCGAGGGCTTTGTTCATGGAGAAATCTCCAAGGAAGATATTGGAGAACTGGGCTTTGGCTATGACAGTATTTTCTATTATCCACCCTCCGGTAAGACATTTGGACAGATGGAGATGGAGGAGAAGCACTCGCTCTCACATCGCTATGAAGCGTTGAAGACACTCGAGGAGATCCTGCGTAGTGAAGATCCTGATTTTCTCGGATAGCCATGGAACTACCCAGCCGATGCAGGAGTGGATTCGCATAGAAAAACCGGATCATCTCATCCATCTGGGCGACTTCTATAATGATCTTCCCTCTGCACTGCGTGTTCCCGGTAACTGTGACCCCTACAAACTGAGTGCCCGAGTTAAGACGGCTACTTTTCATGAGGTTCAGGTATTTCTCACTCACGGGCATCAACATGGTGTCAAAAGAGAGCTGGAAGCGCTGAAACGCTCTGCGGCAGAAGCTGGTGCCCGGCTGGTGCTCTTTGGTCATA
>CALFKA010000155.1 GCA_937880545.1 uncultured Clostridia bacterium
GTGCAGCATCTGCATCGAGGACGAGAACATCCGGACTTCATCACAGATCGTAATAATAAAAGAAGCCGCCGAGGCAGCCCACCCATCAACGATGGCGATCTTTTTTGCTGGATGTCTAGCAAGCTGTGCACGGATGCCCATTGCTTCTAAGACACTCCCTCCTTGTGAATTAACAAAGAGCTTGATGGTCTTTGCATTCGGATATTCCGCAAGTTTTTCTCGAAAGAAATCAGCACTTGTCTCAGACTCGATCTCCTCTCCTGTCCACCAATCCCTATAGTCACTCTCAATTACTCCGTAGATGTAAATTTCGAGAGTGTCGGCCTCCTGGCGGAAGTCGAATCTATTCTGAATCTTCGGCATTGTCTTCTCCTTTTTGCTCGATCTCATCGATCGGCTTGTAGTTTTGCGTAAGAATGTGTTTGTCCGCCCAGCCTTCATCAACCTTTGAATCTCCGACCTTCTCTCGAAGTTCGTTGACACTGTACATCGAAGAGGCAATCAGTTTGTCGATGGCCGATGCGCTGCGGAAGATGCTGAAGTGCTCCAATCGAGACGTGTCGACTTTGATGCGATCTCCACGCAAGTATTCCGTCTCCGTAAAGTAACTCTTGTTAAGAGCTGCCTCCAAGGTCTGAGCGATGGGGTCGATGCACTCCGACAGGTAAAAGAGATAAGCTTGGTCTTTTTCGCTCAGCTCTCCTCGGATCACAGCAGGCGGAATGTTGAGAACCGCCCCGGTAATGTTAAACACGTCATCAATGATCGCTTTAAAATCCCTGGATGTGTTTAGAGACTCAATCCGGTCAGACAAGTTTTGGAAGGAGTATCCCATTGGAAGCGGGGCGATCGCATTGCGGTTTTCAAAAAGAGCTCTGAATTGTTTTTTCAGGAGTTCAGCGTTCTTTTCCCGATCTTTATCTGTGCCAGGTTGCATAGACTGCAGATTCACAATCCCTTTGATCCCTCCGGATTTGATGAAGTTGTCTTTGCTGGTGCCGAGGATCTCTGCATAGCTTGAATACAAGCTATCAAGATACCCCTTCACGTTTTTGTTGTTTAAAGACACATAGACGACATCTTTCATGAAATAAAATCCTTTGAAAGGGTATTCGTCCGATTCGATGTCGCTAAAAACCCAATCAACTAGCGCCTTTCTCTTTTTTTCAAAAGACTCTGCGATAACAAGCTGCTTCCCCTCTTTTAAGATCAGAGCCTCGCCATACCAAAAAAGCTGATGAATCAGCTTCTTGATCCAAGAAACTTTGTCATAGTTTCGGCTGGGTGCCACATTTAGGCGATAGTAATTTGCTTTCTTTACTTCCTCGCCATTTGTATATGTCTTGAATTCCGCTTTGGCGAGCGTTGAAGCAATCCGATTGACACCCATCGAGTAGGCGAGCGCAGAAAGAGAAAGCTTTTCCGTCTCCTTCTTCAATGCATCGCAATCGATTGGTGTCGGATCCGCTCCAAAGCGATCCAAAAAATTCATAATGATTCCCATATCTTCTCCTAAAAGACCCAGGGGGCCATTTGCAGTATTCCTTCAATGTCCGGCGAATCCAGCTCTTCATCCAGCACCATGGCATGGACAAAGGCCATAAAAGGATCTGTCTTCCGGCTTCTTGGTTCGATTTTGTCGTAACGATAGTTTCCGGACATTCCTTCTCGATTCATTCGCACTCTTTTTGTGTTGTTTGCCGCCCAGCGCATGACAGGCACATCTCCCCAGATGATGTCTTGATTCACAAAAAGTGATTCGATTACCGGAGAGACAGAGGCAATCCCGAGCGGCCGCACAAACCAGATGTTTGATTTATCCTTGTTTTTGTCATAAAAAAAGCCAATCTCTTGGAGTGGCTCTCGTAAAAGTGCAAAGCGCGCATGGTCAAGTGCTAACTTGATGATGTGATACTTTTTCATTTGCTCAGCGATCCAGTTCGTGATTAGGCGAGGATCGATCTGCGCATCATCCACAATGGTCATATGGCCTCGATCTTGCCAGCGTCCCATTTGCTCTTTTATCCGGATCCGACTCCAATCAGAGGACTGGCTACAGATCCAGGAGTGCTGGATCCACACTCGCTTATTCCCAACTCGGAACAGGAGGCCAACAGAAGCCATGTCTGAAAGCAGCGCATAGTCAATGCCGCAGATGCAGCTTCTCCCCTCAAGCTCCGGGATCTCCTGATTCGTTGCTCGGAGATCCTCACGACTGGCCACGGTTTTCTCGCGATCCATCTTCGGGAAGTTCATTCGCTTGGTAAAGAACATTTCCTCTCGTGTTGAGGAAACTGCCATCTCGGAAAAGTTCTCTTTCATCTCCAGCTGAAGCTCGGGGAAGTATGGCAGAGATGGGTTGGCCATCTCCCAGAGATCCGGATCGAGCCCTTGTTTTTCTTCATCAATCTCCCAGATAAGCGGGAGCATTCTGCTGTCTTCAATTTCTCCATCCAGGATCATGTCGGCCATATCGAGCTCAGCATCGAGATAACCTTCGCGGACATCTCCCTGCGTAGTGATTTCAAACATGCGGGCGTATTTCTTTTTACCAAGACCACCCTCTAAGGACTTTACGATCTCATCCGACTCGTACATGTCGATTTCATCAAGGATGAGACAAGCCGTTCTTTTGCC
>CALFKA010000156.1 GCA_937880545.1 uncultured Clostridia bacterium
CCTCGAAGCAGGAGAGCAACCTTCTTTTCTGACCTACAACAAGTTGACACTATCTACCTTGGGAGATCGTTATGTTATAGAATCGGGGTGGGTTATAATGAACAAAACGAAGGAGGTATCATATGTTAGGGGCTATCGTCGGTGATATTGTGGGTTCGCGATTTGAGTTTCACAATCATCGCAGCAAAGAGTTTGAGCTTTTTACAGACGAATGTTTTGTGACGGATGATTCGATCATGACATTGGCAGTGGCAAAGGCGCTAAAGAAGACACAGAGTAAGGCCAAGCGACTCGGACTCACTTCCTTCGATGAAGAATATCTGAACCTGCTTAAAAGAAACACAATCCACTATATGCAGGAAATAGGAAGAAAGTATCCTGATTGCGGCTATGGGGGAAGGTTCTATTCCTGGATCTTCTCTGATGACCCGCAGCCTTATAACAGCTTCGGCAATGGCGCTGCGATGCGCATCTCACCTGTGGGGATTTTCGCGCGCTCAAAGCGGGAAGTGCTGATTCTCTCTGATGTCATTACAGCCGTTTCGCACAATCATCCGGAGGGGATCAAGGGTGCCCGCGCCACTGCACTGGCTGTCTATATGGCGAGAAAAGGATCAGGGTTGGAGGAGATTCGTGAATCCATCATCAGTGAGTATTATCCCATTGACTTCACGATCGATGAGATCCGCGATACTTACCGCTTCAATGAGACGAGCCAGGAGACGGTGCCGCAGGCGCTCCAATGTTTCTTTGAGTCCACCTCTTTTGAAGATGCCATCCGTATAGCGGTATCCGTTGGAGGTGATACAGACACGATCGCCGCCATCGTCGGAGGAATCGCTGAGGCGTATTATGGTGTCCCGGAAGATATCAAAGACAGAGCGCTCAGCTACCTGGATGATTACCTCCTGAGTTTGTATCAGAGCCTTTGATCAAAAAGTCGTGTACGGGGGTACATATCAGCAAGGAGGTAAGCATGGTAGAACAAGTATTTGAACTGAGCAGGGGGGATGAAAAGGCAGTGGAGCGCATCGTCTTCGATGAAAATGTCCATTACCTGCACATGGTTTTTAACAAGGGAGAGGGTCTCCCTGAGCACTATTCAAACTCCAATGTTTATATGACCGTCATCCGAGGGAAGCTTTCTATTGGATTGAATGAGCAGGAGATGCATATTTATACAGCTAACACACTGCTAAAAATTCCCGAGGGGACAAAGATGAATGTCCGCTGTGAGCACGAAGAGACTCTGGAGTTGATCGTTGTCAAAGCGCCGGCCCCCAAAGCATAATTGAGCGATAACCTTAGCGAGAGAGGGAACACAAGGTTCTCTCTTTTTTGTGCTCAGAAAGGATGAGTTCACAGAATATGTGGTACGATTAAATGTACGTGATGTGGCACTCAGAAAAGAGGAAGAAAGCACACCAAGGAGATATGTAGTCATGAAAACCGTGAAACTATATGAGACAGACAGCTACTTAAAAATGAAAGACTGTATAGTGCATGAACTGACCGAGTGGGAGGGACGGCCTGCTCTGATTCTTGAAGAGACGATCTTCTATCCTGAGGGAGGAGGACAGCTCTTTGACACCGGCACGATCGACGGAGTACCTGTCACGAATGTACAGGAAGTCGACGAAGTCATATACCATGTATTGGAAGCGGAACACCCTTTCAAGCCGGGGCAGAAAGTGCACACACAGATTGACTGGGAGCGGCGTTTTGACTTTATGCAGCAGCATACAGGAGAGCACGTCCTCTCCGGTGTCATTGAGAATCGCCTAGGTTACAAGAATGTCGGCTTTGAGATCAATGAAGAGTTTATGCGGGTTGACTACAATGGCTTGTTTACGAAAGAGCAACTTGATGAACTGGAAGATGAAGCCAATCGCATGGTGCTGGAAAACCGGCATGTCCTCGCATTTGTGCCGGGAGAAGAGACAATCTCTCAACTCGAGTATCGCAGCAAGAAGCCGCTTGAAGGGGACGTGCGCATCGTCGATGTGCAAGGCGTGGATGTCTGTGCCTGTTGTGGCACCCATGTCGCTTTCACTTCCCAAGTGGGGATCATCAAGATTATTGACGACATGCATCATCGTGGAGGCACCCGGATGACGGTTCTCTGTGGTGAGAGGGCGCTGAAAGACTACCGCACACTAAACGATCAAAGCCGGGAACTCTCGGCAGGACTCAGCGCACCTTCAAGAGAGCTGACGGAATCCTTTATCCATCAGCAGGAACTCCGCCAGGAGGAAATCCGCCGCATGGTTCACCTGGAAAGGGAGATCCTGAATCTCCGCTTAGAAAACCTCTCCAAAAGTGATATATGGATGCATTTCGAAGAGTATCTGGTGGGCAGAGATCTGGCAAGACTAAGTGCGACGCTAGCACACGACAAAGACCTCTTCTTTCTCCTGAGTGGAGACGATGAAGTGGGCTATAACTACATCTTGACGGCGAAGACAATTGATACGCGGGAGATCGCTAAAGAGATGAACACCGCTCTCGATGGTAAAGGCGGAGGGAAACCCGAAGTGGTCCGCGGAGGCCTGAAAGCCACCCGCGAAGAGATAGAAAGGTGGGTACACGACAATGGCAGTCTTTTCAGCTGATATTTTTCCACGCTATGCAGAGACCGATCAGATGGGGGTGATCTATCACGCTAACTACCTCATCTGGTTTGAACATGCCCGTGGTATGCTTTATGAACATTTGGGGTTCGATCCTCAAAATCTCTCAGAAGGTGATGTCCTCTTTCCGGTGCGGCGCATCAGCTGTGAATACCTGCGCCCTGCCAGGTATGCTCGTACAGTGTCGGTATCGGTGCGGATCGTCAAATTCAGTGGCGTGAGGATCATCTACGACTATGAGGTGCACGAAAAAGAAACAGGGGAACTCCTGGCGCGTGGCATGACAGAGCACGCCATCACCAATGAAAACCTCGAAATGCTCAACTTAAAGAGATACAAACCGGAAGAGGCACAGAGATACCTCAAGTACATGGAGGACTGCAAGCTTGCTGACGCTTAAGATCCATGACCTCAGCAGTACCGGAGAAGGAGTTGCCCGTCATGAGGGCAAGACCGTCTTCGTCGATGGGGCATTTCCCGGAGACACCGTGGACGTGCGTATTGTCGAGCAGAAAAAGAACTATGACATTGGAGAGCTGCTGAGAATCATAGAACCTTCCGAGTACAGGGTGATACCCAGATGTCCCTACGTTCCGGAGTGTGGCGGATGCGCCATGATGGAGATGGATTACTCCTTCCAGTTACAGTGGAAGCACAAGCAGTTGTGCGATGCACTGGAAAGGATCGGTGGCATCCACTCAGAAGTGAAAGAAACTATAGGGATGGACTTCCCTTATGCCTATAGAAACAAGATGAGTTTTCCCGTTCAAAATGGAAAAGTCGGCATCTACAAAAAGTGCAGTCACGACATCTTAGAGGTGGACAACTGTCTCCTTCAAGATGAAAAGATGAATGATGCATTCCGGCGTTTTCGCTTTATCTTGCCTGATTACAGCACCTATGATGAGGCGACACATAAAGGAGGGCTTCGCAGTCTTGTGTTGCGCAGGGGAGAGAAGGATCTGCTTCTTGCCTATGCGAGAAAAGAAAAGATTGATCCTCAGAAAATGTTGGACGCGTTCCAAGACCTTTCCATCGTTGAAAATATACATACCGGGAGAGGGAATGCCCTCCTGGGAAAGGATGAACAGATCCTCAGAGGCAGTGGGAAGGTAGAATTGAAGGTAGAAGATCTCTCTTTCTTTGTCTCCGCCGCCTCCTTTTTCCAAGTGAACCTTGTGCAGTTGAACAAAGTTGCTCGATGGATGCGTGAGCACATCAGACTAAACGACAATGCCATTATTTTCGATCTGTACGGAGGAATGGGTGTATTGGGCAGTCTCCTCGCTGAGAAAGCGAAGGAGATCTACTGTATAGAAATCAGCCCCTCATCTATCCGAGATGGAAAGCACGCTGCACGGGTCAATGGACTGGATATACAGTTCATTGAGGGAAGAAGTGAGATTGAAATGGAAGAGCTCACAAAGCAAGGCATCCATCCTGATCTCATCATTGTAGATCCTCCACGCAAAGGGCTCGATGGAAAGCTGAGAAGATCTATCCTTGAAGTGTCTCCCGAGCAGATCTTCTACATGTCCTGTAAGCCATCGACCCTCGCAAGAGACCTGAAGGATTTTGTAGAAGGGGGATATAAACTGGAGATGATTCAGCCGATTGATTTCTTTCCTCATACGACACACGTTGAGAC
>CALFKA010000157.1 GCA_937880545.1 uncultured Clostridia bacterium
TGACGGGATACTTCAGACAATCGAATTTATGAAAGAGGACTTTGAAGGCCTTCTCTTCACGAATCTGGTAGACTTTGATGCGATGTATGGCCATAGAAGAAATATTCAGGGCTATAAGGAAGCCATCGAAGCCTTTGACGTCCAGTTGGGAGAACTCTTGCGTATATTGAGGGAAAAGGACCTGTTGATTTTGACGGCAGACCATGGAAATGATCCCGGATTCCGGGGCACCGATCACACACGAGAAATGGTTCCCTTGGTCATCTACCAAAAAGGAATAGAGCCGGGACCGATTGGCACCTTGGCAGGTTTCTACCATGTCGGAGAGACTGTCGCTACGTACCTGGGTGTACCGGGGACCGGTCTAGGGGAGTCGTTGATTCCATGAATATGTATGAGATCCTCTATAAAAAAAGAGAAGGAAAGACGCTCAGCGAAGAAGAAATTGCATTTTTCGTTCAAGGGTTTTCAAAAGGTGAAATCCCCGACTATCAGGCGAGTGCCTTTTTGATGGCCGCTTTCCTGAAAGGGTTGACTTCTGAGGAGACAATCGAGCTCACTCGTCAGATGCTTCTTTCAGGTGAGAGACTCGACCTCTCAGAAGTAAAGGGCTTTACACTCGACAAACACTCCACCGGTGGGGTAGGGGACAAGACGTCCCTGGTGCTGGCTCCTCTTCTCGCTGCCGCCGGCGTCATTGTCCCGAAACTCAGTGGACGAGGCTTGGGTCACACAGGAGGAACCATCGACAAATTGGAATCCATTCCCGGGTTTGCCACAGAGCTTCCCCTGGAGAGATTCCTCTCCCAGCTAAAGGACATCGGCTTTGGGATCCTCGGAGCGAGTGCCAACTTGGCTCCCGCTGATAAGGCGCTTTACGCGCTGCGCGATGTCACGGCGACAGTAGATCATCCCTCTCTCATAGCCAGTAGCATCATGAGTAAAAAGCTGGCTGCTGGAGCCGACGGCATTCTACTCGATGTGAAATATGGCGAAGGGGCGTTTATGAAGACGCCCGAGGAAGCCGTGGAACTGTCAAAAATCCTCGTTGAAATCGGGGAAGGAAGCGGCAAAAGGACGAGAACTTTAATCAGCAGTATGGAGGCTCCTCTTGGTAAAGCCGTTGGCAACAGCCTGGAAGTTCGCGAAGCCATGGATGCACTTAGAGGAAAGGGACCGAAAGATCTGCAGGAGCTTTGTATGAAACTGGCGGAACAGGGTCTCGTGATGAGTGGCCAATTTGACGAAGAAGAAGCTGCCGCTGAACATCTGAGTGAGTTGATCCATTCGGGGGCCGCCTTTGAAAAGTTTCTCTCCTTTGTTGAAGCGCAGGGAGGCATGCTCGATGCCATGGAGCAGGAACAAGAAGTCGCTGTCTTTTGTGCACCAAAGAACGGAATAGTAAACAGAATCCATGCGCTGCCGGTAGCCAGAGCCGCGCTAGCACTGGGTGCAGGAAGACGCACGAAGGAAGATATCATAGATCCTGGAGCCGGCGTTCTCCTTCGCGTACAGGAAGGAGAACGGGTTCAGGCAGGAGATGTCCTCGCCACTCTCTACTCGGCAAGGAGAGAAAAATCAGAAGAAGCATTGGCCATTTTAGAGACGAGTTTTCAATTGGAAGACAAAGAGCGGAAGAGATCTCCACTCATCTACGGTTCTGTGTATAATAAAGACAATCACATCATATTTTCCCCGTCGAAAGGAGACAGGAATGGATAAACTGCAACTGATCAAACAGGCTATTATGAACGAAGTAGAGGGCTATGAGTTTTACCGACTGGCAGCGGAAGGGGCAAAGAATCCTTCTACCGCCGGCACGTTTCTCACTCTGGCAAAAGAAGAAGAAAAACATGCGGAGTGGCTGAGAACCTATCTCGATGAAACGATGGGAAAAGAAGCACTGTTTGAGCTGGCCATCCTCCCCGCGCCACCGAGCCCGGAAATCTTTCGATGGGACAAAATAGAAGAAGAAGATGTGCAGCGCGCCATGACAGTGTTTAGTGTTGGTATGCAGATGGAAAAAGCCTCTTTCGAATTTTATGAAAAAGGCGCAGAGCAGTTTTCAGATGATCCAAAACTCAAAGAGCTCTTTCTGATCCTCGCTCGCTGGGAAAAAGCACACTATGAGCAGTTCCTGAAAGCCTATAATGAATTGAAAGAAGATTTCTGGGCTGAACAGGGATTCTCCCGCTTCTAAGGAAACCAGAAGAAACATGCGTGCTCCGGCGCATCGGCAGCACGCATTTTTCATGATATAATCGGCTTATGAATGAATTAGAAGTACGTCTTTCTGCTTATGAAGGCCCATTGGACTTGCTCCTGCGCCTGATTGAACAAGAAGAAATCGACATCTACAATATACCGATCCATAGGATTACGCAGCAGTATCTTCAGCAGATGGAACTCGATCAGCTTGACCCCCATACGGGAGCAGAGTTCCTTCTTCTGGCGACGGAACTATTAGAGATCAAGTCACGGATGCTACTGCCGGATCATCAGTTAAAACCGATATATCCGGACGGAGAAGATCCTCGCGCACAACTTCTGGAGCGATTGCTTGCTTACAGGAGAGTAAAGGCGACGAAGGAACTCC
>CALFKA010000158.1 GCA_937880545.1 uncultured Clostridia bacterium
GGGGGCTCAGGACATTCCGGGACTCTTTGAGCTGGCAAACGGCGGCACGCTTTTTCTCGATGAACTCAGCGCAATGGATACCAGTGTGCAGGCGAAGATCCTTCGCGTTCTTGAAGAGAAGAAAGTACGCCGGGTGGGAAGTGCGACGACACAAAACATCGATGTCCGAATTGTCTGTGCCGTAAACGAGGATCCTCGAAAATCTCTGAACAACGGAACTCTTCGGGAAGACTTGTATTACAGAGTGTCAGTGGTGCAAATCAATCTCCCGCTTTTAATGGAGCGGAAAAAGGACATTCCGATTCTTGTGAACCACTTTATACACTTGTTCAATGCACAGATGGGACGGAGCGTAGCCTACGTTGACCCAACGGTACTGGAAGCCTTTGCATCGTATTCATGGCCCGGAAATGTTCGAGAACTAAAAAATGTCATCGAAGGGGCCTTCAATATTGACCGAGATAATGTCATTACCCGGGAGGATATTCCCCAATATCTATTGGGAATGGCCGGTACCGTCTCATCGGTAAAGCTGGGCGATCACTCTCTTCCCGAGCTTCTGCTGGATTACGAAATTCAACTGATTCGCATGGCGATCAGTGAGTGCCGCACATTGAAGGATGCGGCGGACCTTTTGAAAATATCCAAACAAAATCTGCACTACAAGATGAAGAAGTACAATCTATAATTTTTACCGGTAAAAATATTGTTACCAAAAAAGCAAAATCATCACGACAATACTAGATAAAATAGTCATTTTTCACTCGATGGTGCCATGTCTACATATGGCATCATCTTTGCATATAAAGATAATGAGACAAAAAGGATGACGCATCTCTTGATGAAGTGACGCCGGAATCCGAAGCGCTCCAGTAACGATCCGCTCAGAAGAAAAGGAGGAGGCATAATGAGCCATTCGATGCCGGACATTGATGCGCTGCCGGGCGAAAAGTGGTTTCCATTGGAAACGCGATTTGAAGACGAGATCAGCGAATACTGGGGAGGATGGGGAGTTTGCTCAGAAGTAGATACTTTACGTTCCGTACTGGTTCGACGACCCGGAGAAGAGATTGAGAGTTTTAATGCGCAAGCTATGCGTTTTTCCTCCATACCGATTGATGTGGAGTTGATGCGAAAGCAGCACGACCATGTGATCAGTATCTACCGCCGTAGAGGAATCGATGTCCATTACGTGCAGACACAGCGAAAGGATCGTCCCAACTCCGTTTTTTGCCGAGATCTGATGTTTATGACACCGGAAGGAGCGATTATCACCCGGCCTGCCATGGCTGCCAGAAGAGGAGAAGAACGCTACATTGCTCAGGCACTCGCAGCTTTGGGGGTTCCGATCTTGAAGACCATCTCCGGGGACGGCTTCTTTGAAGGAGCCAATGCCATGTGGATTGATAGGAAGGACTGTGTACTGTCTACCGGAAGTCGCTGTAACCGAAGCGGATTTGAGCAAGTGGCATCGCAGCTTGAGCGCATGGGAGTGAACGTGCACCATATGCAGCAGCCCTACAGTAATATTCATATTGACGGAATCATGAATCCCATCAGCCATGACTTAGTGCTGATTCATGCCTCCCAGGTTCCCTATGACATCGTCGATTTATTGAAGAAGAAGGGCTACAAAATTCTCGAAGCCCCTTCACGGACAGAGGTGACGCAGACTCTCGCATGCAATTTTGTCGTCTTTGAGCCCGGCCACATACTGACAGCAGAAGGAAATGTACGAACACAGGAAATGCTCGAATCGCATGGAGTAAGAGTAGATACTGTGAATATTTCTGAAATACTTAAAGGTCGTGGCGGTCTCCATTGTATGAGCGCATTTCTCAAAAGAGGATAATTTCAAGGAAGGCACAAATGTTAAAAAGTCCACAAGATATCAACGCCATCCCGGGGGAAAGATGGTTCCCCAGCGAGACATCGATGACAGAAGATATGCAACAGCTCTGGGGAGATTGGGGCGTGTGCTCCGAGGTAGAAACGCTGCGCTCGGTTCTCATGAGAAGACCTGGAGCGGAGATTGAGAATTTCGACTGGAAAAAAGCGAGATTCAAATCAAGCGTCGACCCCGAAAAGATCCGCGCAAACCATGATGCTCTGACTGACATCTATCGAGAACATGGAGTAACGGTTCATTACATTGAAGAACAGAGAGAAGACAGACCCAATGCTCTGTTCTGTCGGGATTTGGTTTTTATGACACCGGAAGGGGCCATCGTCACTCGCCCGGCGATAGAAGCGCGCAGAGGAGAAGAGCGGTATGCAGCAAAAAAACTCTCTGAACTCGGCGTGCCCATCATCAAAACGATCGGAGGAAACGCAACGTTCGAAGGTGCCATGGGGATGTGGATCAATAGAACGTCGGTTGTGCTAGGCACGGGTGTTCGGACGAATCGAGAAGGGTTCGATCAGGTCAAGAGCGAACTGGAACGCCAAGGTGTGAGCAATATCATTCCCATGCAGATCCCCTATGGACACGCTCATATTGACGGAAATCTCAATATGGCCTCCAACGACATTGCTGTTATCCACGCCTCCCAGGTTCCATATGATGTATGCGATGCATTGAAGAAACTCGGTATTAAGCTCCTGGAGTGTCCGTCGCAGACCGAAGCGAAAGTTAGTTTTGCCATTAATTTTGTCGCTCTGAAACCAGGCCTTATTGTCATGCCGGAGGGCAACCCGCGCACCCGAGAGCTGTTGGAAGATAACGGTGTGCAAGTCATTTCCGTCAATATCGATGAGATCATGAAAGGCTATGGAGCCATGCACTGTTGTACGGCTTTTTTAAAAAGAGACTGAGAGAGAAGAAATGATACCGGGAAAGGATTGAACTCTCTGATGATAGTGCTATAATCACCTTACTAATCAAGTGTGAACACTCCAATAAGAAAATGTCGCAATGATGAAACATCCAGAATTAGTCGTTAATGGTTAAGATTATACTCCTGTAATATGTTACTTTCTGCGCTGGGACGGTAAGGCTAAACCCATCTAGACAGCTTCATTCTTAGAATTTCAAACGGACACGAATGCAACTTTTGACTACACATAGCCATTACATCAAGGAGTAAAAAATGAAAAAAATTCTGGCAATTTTCCTGACGCTGCTATTACTCTTCTCTCTTACAGCGGGTTGCGAGAAAACGTCCGCACCCACGCCATCCGGTGGAGACACGCCGGCACCTGCAGGTACTTCTGATCGAGTACTTCATCTACGCAAACCCGCACCTGTTGCCAGTTTGGACTGGGAGAAAACGACAGACCTTCTGGATATGGGCATTGTATGGATTCAGATGACGGAAGGGCTTTACGGAATGAATGAAGCCGAAGGGGGGTACTTCAACCTGCTGGCAAAAGACATTCAGGTGAGTGATGATCAAAAAACATATACTGTGTCCTTAGTAGATGCCACCTTCCAAAATGGCGATCCCATGAAAGCCGGCGATGTAGTATTTAGCTACGAGCGTGCGATGGCCAATCCTAAATTCAACTACGTCACTTCGATGATCGAAAAAATTGAAGCATCGGATGACAAGACAGTCGTCTTTACTTTGAAGTATCCGTATTCTCCGATTGCTCACACCTTCTTTACTGTCAAAATCCAGAGTGAGAAGGAAGTAACCGCTGCCGGAGAACAATTCGGAACAGTACCCCACAAGGCCGGTACCGGGCCATATTATGCGACCAAATATGATGTGGGGGGCGATCTTGAACTGGAGGCCTATGAGAATTATTGGAGAGGATCTCCAAATATCAAAAAAGTTCAATACAAAGTCATCAGTGAAGACTCGGCGGCAGTCATTGCCTTTGAAAACGGTGAGATCGATTATTTGAACGATGCTCCGGTAGCGGAATGGGAAGCCATCGAGAAAAAAGCTGCCGGTAATTCTCTCCTGGTCAAAGGAAATAATATCCGCTCACTCTACATTAACTGGCAGTCCCCACAGGTGGGCGATATCCTGAAGAAACAGGAAGTCCGCGAGGCGATCTGCTATGCGGTCAATAGGGACAACCTTGTTCAGGGCGCTACCAATGGTTTAGGTGTTGCAGCGTACGAATATGTCCCCAGTGACTATGTTTCGACGGCTCCAAACTACAAGGACGGCAAATTCGAACTATATGACCACAATCTTGAAAAATCGAAAGAGTTGCTGCTCAAAGCCGGCTATACAGAAGAAGAGATTAAAGCGGGCATTGATCTTGGCACGCTCGTTACTTATGGTGGTGTGAACAGCGATAAAGGCAAAGCTGCACAAGTTCTGCAAGCCTCTTTGGCAGAAGCGGGATTCAAGGTGCAGGTGGATGTCAAACCCGACTACAATGGAGCAGCACCGGTTTTGCATACATTCAAATATGACCTGGCAATATTTGGCGACGGCGGAAACTACGATTTCAACAATATCCGTCAACAGGTACACTCTGAGTCGGAAGGAATGGACCTCATTCTGTACAAAGCGCCCGACAGTCCCTTCGATGGTGAAAAAATTGAAAAATGGCTCGATGATGCCGTCAACACCAGCGATGTAGCAAAACGCAAAGCGATTTACACGGATCTGTGGGCATATATTCAGGAAACGGCGACCATCCTTCCTCTCTATCACAATCCGGTGGGAGTCGCCTGGTCAAGTGACCTGGATCCCGAGAGCATCAGCCCGACATACTATCATATTTTCAACTTTAAGTGGAAATAGGTACGATGCCCGGGGCGTGTAAGCGCCCCGGGTTTCCCATGTGAGGAAAAGATATGTACAGGTATATACTGAAAAGGCTCTTATTCTTAATTCCTACTATTCTTGGGGTCACATTGATCATCTTTGCTGTGATGAACATTACTCCGGGCGACCCAGCCCGGGCGATTCTTGGAACCGGTGTTCCTCAAGCGGACCTCGATGCCTACAATGCGAAATTAGGATACAATTTGCCTTTTTTTCAAAAATACATTAATTATCTCAAAAAGATGATTCTGGAGCAGGATTTTGGAATCTCCTATTATACTAAACAACCAGTTTTTCAGGAGATCTGGCCAAGATACATTGTGACTCTGAAACTTGCGTTTATGGGAATCATCATTTCGGCGTTGATGGGTATACCCATCGGCATTTACGCTGCCGTCCGCCAGTATTCACTATGGGATACGATCCCCTCCCTGATGGCCTTTTTCTTTGCGGCTTTTCCTTCTTTTGTCGAGATCGGAAGAGCACACGTCTGCACTCCCGTCACATCACAATCTCGTT
>CALFKA010000159.1 GCA_937880545.1 uncultured Clostridia bacterium
GACCACCGAGATCTACACTCTTTCCCTACACGACGCTCTTCCGATCTCAAGAAACGAATTGAAGAAAGAATTGCAGAACTTCACGCGCTTATTGAAGAGACAGATTCTGACTTCGACCGTGAAAAACTTCAGGAGCGCTTGGCCAAACTCTCCGGTGGCGTTGCCGTCATCAAAGTGGGAGCAGCCACTGAGCTCGAAATGAAAGAAAAGAAACTGCGCATCGAAGACGCACTCAATGCAACCCGCGCAGCCGTGGAAGAAGGCATTGTGCCCGGTGGCGGCATCGCCTTTGTACGCTCCATGGACGCCGTCAACGAGGTAGTTAACTCTCTCGAGGATGACTATCGCACAGGCGCCCTCATCATCCGCAGAGCCCTAGAAGAGCCCCTGCGTCAGATCGTAGAGAATGCCGGACTCGAAGGCTCAGTCATTCTGGAAAAAGTCCTCGCCACCGAAGGCAATACAGGCTTCAATGTCCTCACGGAAGAGTTTGAAGATCTCGTCATCACCGGTATCGTTGACCCGACCAAAGTGACAAGAAGTGCCATGCAAAACGCAGCCAGCATTTCTGCCATGTTCCTCACGACCGAAGCCGCTGTCGTCGAGATTCCGCAGGAAGAGCCGATGCCCCCCATGGGCGGCGGCATGCCCGGTATGATGTAAAGCAGAAAAACAGCGCTACGCAAAAGGTGTTGGTGAATCACATTCACCAGCGCCTTTTTTAAGTACAAAAGTACAAAAAAACAGAGAAGATGGAGAATCTTCTCTGCAGTCAGCGGGAGAACTTCTATCAGGAGATCTCCCGCTGTTCATATTGGAGTCGGTACAGATCATAGTAAAGGCCTTCCTGTGCCAGCAGGGATTGATGGTCTCCTCGTTCAACGATGCGCCCTTTGTGAATGACCAAAATCTGATCTGCTGAGACGATCGTGGAGAGACGGTGGGCAACAACAAAAGTCGTTCTTCCTTGAATGATCTTTTTGGTTGCCTCCTGGATATACATTTCCGTCTGGGTGTCGATGCTGGCGGTCGCCTCGTCAAGGATTAAGATATCCGGGTCGTGGACGAGGGCTCGGGCGAAGCTGAGGAGTTGGCGTTCGCCGGCTGACAAGGTCGTACCTCCTTCAGTGACGCGGTGATCGAGCCCTCTCGGAAGTCTCTTAATAAAGTGGTGCGCATTGACAAATTCTGCTGCTTCCCAGATCTCTTCATCTGTGATCTCTCTATTTAACAGACGGATATTGTCTCGAATCGTCCCGGAGAACAGGAAGACGTCCTGAAGAACCGGGGCAATTCTTTTGCGGATATACTCTTTGTCGTAGTTGCGGATGGAAACGCCATCAAAGAGAATGTCGCCTTCGATCGTGTCATAGAGACGGGTGAGAAGACTCATGATGGTGCTTTTGCCCGAACCGGTGGCGCCGACAAGTGCAATGGTCTCTCCCGGAGAGGCTTTAAAGGAAATGTTCTTCAAGATGGGCTCATCCTCCTGGTAGTGGAAAGAGACATCTCGAAATTCAACTTCACCTTTAAGAGAATCAGTTTTCCATGGAGACTCGGGGTTGACAATGGTGTCGGGCTCTTCCATGAGGAGGAAGACGCGCTCAATGGATGCCATGGAGGACTGAAAGATATTGAACTTCTCTGCAAGCTCCATGACCGGTTGGAACAGCTGCTTGATGTAGAGTGTAAAGGCGACGATGACCCCAACGGCTATCTCTCCACGGACCAGTGCAAAACCCCCGTAGACGAGGGCAGAGATGAGGGACACGTAGTAGATGAGGTTGACGAGAGGACGGAAAATGGCATAGATGCGCATCTCACGTAAAGAAGCCAGCTTGTATTCTTCATTGATCTTCTGGAAGTTTTCTTTGAATTTTTCTTCTTGGTTAAAGATCTGAATGGTCTTCATACCACTGATGTTTTCACTCAGCGTGGCATTGATTTTGGCGAGTTTGACACGTACATTTCTATACGCTTCTCGCACGAGACGACGGAAAATGACCGTAGAGATGATCAGAATCGGAGCCATGGCCAATGCTACGAGAGCGAGCTTGACATTCATACTGAGCATCATCGCGATACTGCCACCGATGATGGCGACATCGGAGAGACCGGTGACAATGACATTGGTGTAGAGCTCGGAGATATTATTTAGGTCATTTGTCATACGGGTGACCAACCGACCTACGGGATTGTGTTCATGGAAACTAAGGGGCAGGGACTCCAGCTTTTCGAAGAGGTCACTTCGAATATTGAAGATGACTTTTTGACCGACAAAGCTTAAGAGATACTGCTGGGTGGCATTGGCGATCAGCGTAAGTGCAACGAGGATGAAGAGGAATATCGAATAGCGCACAATCAGCCTGTAACGCTGGTCATTTAGTGAAGTCCTCTGCTCCTGTGTAAGTGGGGTTGGGGTGGAACCATCTCCTCGGATGACGGCTCCTTCAGTAATTGCCACATCGGTCGTATCATCGGAGAGTTCAAACTCGCCGGGAGATGTCTCAGTGACATAGACAGTTTTGGGAGAGAGGAATCCGTCGATGATGGTACTGAGAATGCGTGGGCGCAGGAGGTCTGCTGTCACAGAAACAACCAGCAGCACCACACAGAACAAAATAATGGGTACCAGTTTTTTACTGTATCGCATGAGCTCGCCGAGGAGTTTGAGATCAAACGATTTTTCGATTTTTACTTCTTCACGCATGGACATAATCGTCTCTCTCAATCCGCTCTTCGAGGAGCTGCCGTTCGTAAATCTCTGCATAACTGCCGCCCAGCTCAAGTAGCTGCTGATGGGTGCCTTCTTCAGTTATCCGTCCGTCTTCCATGAAAATGATATGATCCATGTTTTTAAGCGTTGAAATACGGTGACTGATGGCGATAGTCGTATGATGATCCAGTCGATGGTCGAGATGCTCAAGGATGCCTTCTTCGGTCTTCGTGTCAACAGCGCTCAGGGCATCATCTAAGATCAGAATGGGTGGGGCTTTGTAGAGAAGGCGTGCGATCGATGTGCGTTGGCGCTGTCCTCCGGAGAGGTTCACGCCTCGCTCGCCGAGATATGTCTTGTACTGAGCGGGAAACTCCAGCACTTCTTCGTGAAGAGCTGCCTCTCTGGCAACTTCCAGCACTTTTTCTTCATCGACCTCACGCTCACTCAGTGCGATATTTTTTTCTATTGTCGTGGAGAAGAGGAAGTTGTCTTGAGGCACGATGCCGAAGATATCTCGGGTCTGTCTGATGCTCAATGAATTGATGTCTTTGTCCCCGATAAAGAGCATGTTGGGCTTGATGTTATAGAGTCGCAGAAACAGATTGACAAGTGTCGTCTTGCCGCTTCCGGTGCGCCCTAAAATGCCCAGCGAGCTCCCCTGAGGAATGTGCAGGTTGATGTCTTTTAGTGCCGGCTGTTTTTCACCCGGATAATAAAAATCCAGATCTTTAAAGGTGATGCTGAGGTCTGCGGGAAGAGGCGTTTCCTCCGTATCACGCAGGTCGCTCTTTTCATCAAAGACCTTGTTGACGCGGTCGACACTAGCAGCACCCTGCTGAAGGCGGTTGATGAGAAAGCCCATTGCCATCATTGGCCAGACTAACATCTCCAGGTAGTTGATGAAGGCGACAAAGCTCCCCAGTGAAATTCTTCCATCGAGTACGTAGCGGGTACCGATGACAATTCCCAAGATGCTCGATAGAGAACCGATGAAGCGGATGACCGGGAAGAACATACTCTGGGTTTTGGCAAGAGACATATTCTCTTCAAAATTCTCTTGATTGATCTCATTAAAGGAAGCGAGATCTTCTTCTTCCTGTGAAAAGCTCTTGATGACACGGATGCCACTGAAGGACTCTTGAACTTTTTCGGACAGGGAAGAGAAGACTCTCTGCACACGCATGTATTTGCCGTGAATGATACGCCCTACCACACGAACGCCAATGGCGATGATGGGCATGGGAATGAGGGCAAGAAACGTCAGCATCGGGTCGATCGTCGTCGCCATGATGACAATCGTCGTGATGGTCATGAAAAGCGCGTCGACGCCCATGATGATGCCGCCTGTGGAGGCCATGCGAATCTGATTGATGTCGTTGGTTGCGTGAGCCATCAAGTCGCCGGTCTTTGTGCGGTGATAATAGCTTCTGGGGAGTTTTAGCAGGTGGCCATAGAGATTTCCACGGATCCAGTTTTCGAAGTCAATCCCCGTAAAGACGATCAGGTAGCGCCAGAGAAAGCGGGATACAGCGATGCCTAAAGCCAATCCGCCGATGATGATAGCGGTGGGAATGATCATGTCGGAGCTCGGATTTGTTACCGATAGAGAATCTGTATATCTCTTCAGAAGCTGAGGCACGACAAGCTGTAGAAAGTCGACAAAGAGCAAGACAAAAATCCCCAGGAGATATCTGGGGGCATTTTTCTTTAAAAAGGGTGACAGGTGTCGGAACATATAAAATCCTCCAACCTAAATAATAACACAACGAATGGTGAATACATGAAAAGAAAAAACATCACAGGCATTTTTGTCAGTCAGCATGGTCCTCCAGATGCTTCTCTCGCAGATCTTCTTGCAGGAAAGAATACAAGATAGCACTCACCGGAACACCGATGAGCATGCCGACAAAACCGAAAAGTCCTCCGCCCACCGTGACTGCTGCCATCACCCAAAGTCCGGGAAGACCGACAGAGTCTCCGACAACCCTCGGATAGATGAGGGTATTTTCAAGCTGCTGGAGCACAACAAGAAAGAGGAGAAACCACAGAGCGCGGATGGGATTGATCATGACAAGCAGTAAAAAGGCAGCGGCTCCCCCGATATACGCTCCGGCTATCGGGATCAGCGCCGACACACCTACGAGCGTGGAGATGAGCGGTGCATACTCAAAGCGGAATATGCTCATTCCAATAAAGCAGAGAACACCGAGGATGATGGCTTCTACGGTCTGCCCCCTGACAAAGTTTCCGAATGTCTCACTGGAGCGACGGACGATCCGGAGCATGGGAGCAGAGATTTTTTCAGGCAGGTAAGAGGTGGCCATCCGGCGGGTCTGAGCTTTCAGTTTGTCGCTGTCGGCGAGCATGTAGATGGAGAAGATGAGCGCCAGAAGTAGGGTGAGTGCGCCGGAAAGCACGTTCTTTGTAATGGCAAAAAGGTGTGGAATCGTGTCTGATATGGTTCTCAGAGCGCGATTGAGGATGTCTCCCAGTCCTACATTGAGTTGGGCAAAGTCAATATCACCTAGGAAGGAGAGATTAAAGCGGTTTTCCAGTCGCTCGTAGAGTTCTTGCAGGTTGAGAGCATAGGTCCCCAGGTTTGAAGTAAAGAGCTCCACACTCTTGATCAGCTCCGGTACGACAACGGCGACGAGCGTCACGATAAAAAGAATGACCAGCAGGTAGACGCTGAGGACCGAGAGGGGACGAGCCCATCTCTTCACTTTGTCAGGGAGATGATTCTCCAGTTTCCTCCGGAGAAAAAGAGTGGGGCGATTCAATACAAAGGCAATGGCAAATCCGATCCACAGAGGACTTAATGCGGAAATGACCTTTCCTACTCCCGACCAGATGACATCGAAACGGAAAATCACCATGATCAAAACAACGGCATAGGTGATCAGGAGAAGAATGGAGCGAAACAATGAACGATTCATACAAGCCTTTCATTACATAAGAGGTGCAAACAGACGGAGTATGCTCAGGAGAATATTATACACCAGTCCGCGGCGCCTGAGGTTCTCGAGTGTCATTTCTTCACTTGCTTCCAGTGTCTTGAGAAAGTCATCCCGGATGCGAAGGACGGAAGAACTGGCATACATCCATACTCCGTTTTCAAAGTGATGGACAAGACTTCGGTAATCTAAATTGATAGTACCCACTAAAGCGATCTTATCATCGCTTACGAACTGCTTTGCATGGATGAAGCCCGGCGTGTATTCGTAGATGCGCACGCCGCCGCGAAGGAGCACTTCATAATAGGACCGATTGAGAATGCCCACGTATGGCTTATCGGGAATGCCCGGCAGGAGAATGCGCACATCGACACCGCTTTTCGCCGTGTCTGTCATCGTGCGGATCATATCGTTATCGATGATGAGGTAGGGGGACATGATGTAGACATAGTCGACGGAGCGGCTGATGAGGTTCTTATAGGCTGTCTCGCCGACGCGCTCCCCTCCCAGAGGCTCATCATCAAAGGGTTGGACAAAGCCGTCATCATTACAGGTGGTAGAAGGAATAAAAGACTCAAGCTCTTCTGACTCCTTCCTCTCATAGGACCAGAGAGCCAGAAACTGAGAGCTCAGACTCTGTACAGCATCGCCCTCAAGGCGGATCGCTGTGTCCTTCCAATGACCAAAGCGCATTTCCTCATTGATGTATTCATCGGCGAGGTTGATGCCACCTGTATACCCGATGTTTCCATCGATGACGGTGATCTTTCGATGATCTCTGTGATTGAAGCGTGCATCGAAGAAGATGGCTTTCCTATTGAAGGCGCTGACCTTGATTCCAAGGCTCTCGAGGCGAAAGCGGAAGTCTGAGGGGAGAGTGACAATACAGCCGAAGTAGTCATAGAGAAGCCGGATATCGACACCCGCAGCGGCTTTCCTCACTAGAATATCTTCAATGGCGTCCCACATCTTCCCGGGGCGGATGATGAAGTACTCCAGAAAGATGAAGCGCTCAGCTGTCTCAAGATCTGTTAGAAGGGCTTGAAAGAAGTCCTCTCCTGAAGGAAAGTACCGCGTAATAGTGCCACGATACAACGGCGCGTTTGCTTTGGTTGCCAGATACATTGACTGCTTGGCTGCTTGTTGGTCTAAACGAGAGAGCTCATCCAGGTAGTCAAGGTTTGATGGCAGGAGAACGCGATGCCTTCTGGCGAGTTCTTCGATGAAGCCTCTTTCTCTTGAGAGAAAACGGATATTACCATAGAAAAGATACGCAAATCCACCGAGGAGAGGAAGAGATAGGTTAATGACGATCCAGGGAATTTTAAAAGAGGGATTGGTATCTTCACGGATGATGTGAATAACCACAAGTAGCGAGACAGTGGTGGAAAGAAGCTGAAAATAAGCAAACTGGCTCCGGAAGAAACGGAACACCAAAACCAGTACGCTTACCTGAATGATAAAAGCAATAAGTATGTAGAGAATCCGGAGCCATCCGGAAGGCAAAAGTTTCTTCAACGCTGTCTCCTTCTGATATTGTATTAATTGTACACTAAGCTTTCGAAGTATACAGGATATAGTCGTGATTTTCTTTACTTTATCGCCTATATTTGTTACTGTTAGAAAAAGTTTAAGTGTTGTGAGGAGGGTCTATGACTATTCGAGAAGGACTTACGTACGACGATGTGCTTCTGCTACCTAAGGAGTCTTCGGTCACTCCGGATCAAGCAGAGCTTGGAACAAAACTGACGAAGAAAATCACATTGAATGTCCCCTTAATCAGTGCAGGGATGGATACTGTCACAGAGTCGCAGATGGCAGTTGCCATGGCGCGTGCGGGGGGCATTGGCTTTATTCATAAGAGTATGAGCATTGATGATCAGGCCATCGAAGTGGACAGGGTCAAAAGAAGTGAGCACGGTGTCATCACCGACCCGTTCTATCTCTACCCGGACAACCTCGTAGAAGATGCGCTGGAATTGATGAGTCGTTACCGCATCTCCGGTGTCCCTATAGTCGATGAAAATATGGTCCTCAAAGGGATCCTCACCAACCGCGATGTTCGCTTTGAGCGAGACCCTTCCAAGCGTATCGATGATGTCATGACAAAAGACAACCTCCTTACAGGAAGAGCCGATACTTCTCTGGAAGAAGCGGAAAAGATTCTCCGCACTCGAAAAGTAGAGAAACTTCCACTTGTAGATAATGAGTTCAGATTAAAAGGTCTGATTACGATTAAAGACATTGAGAAAGTCGTCTTGTTCCCGCAGCGTGCTACAGATGCTTCCGGAAGACTTCTGGCAGGAGCTGCCATTGGAATCGGCGCTGACATGAAAGAAAGAGTCGACAGACTCGTGAAAGGTCAGGCAGATGTCCTCGTGCTCGACAGTGCGCATGGATTTTCAAAAAATGTCATTGAAGCCCTCAAGTGGATCAAGGCCAATTACGATATAGAGGTGGTAGCCGGAAACATCGCCACCGCAGACGCTGCTCGCGCATTGATCGAAGCAGGAGCTGACGCTCTGAAGGTAGGCATTGGCCCCGGCAGCATCTGCACGACACGTGTCGTTGCAGGCGTAGGTGTGCCCCAGCTGACAGCTATCATGGATGTCGTAGAAGTCGCCTCCTCTTACGGTGTGCCCGTCATCGCCGATGGCGGCATCAAGTACTCAGGAGATATCGTAAAAGCTCTGGCGGCAGGCGCCAACACGGTGATGCTGGGCTCACTTCTGGCGGGTACGGATGAAAGCCCGGGAGAGCGCGTCATCTACAAAGGGAGAAGTTTCAAGACGTACCGAGGGATGGGTTCTCTCGCTGCTATGGAAGCGGGCAGTAAAGACCGCTACTTCCAGAGTGATTCGAAGAAACTCGTACCCGAAGGTGTCGAGGGAAGAGTTCCCTACGTAGGTTTTGTAAAAGACATTGTTTATCAACTCCTCGGCGGGCTTCGCTCGGGGATGGGCTATATCGGAGCTTCCAATCTTCAGGAACTAAGAGAGAAAGCTGAATTCATGAAGATCACCAATGCAGGGCTGATCGAGAGTCATCCGCACGATGTGCAGATTACGATTGAGCCCCCCAACTATTCAGATACGAGGAACTTGTATGATTCTGATCGTTGATTTCGGAGGCGAGACTGTCAACCTCATTGCCAAACGTATTCGTGATGCCGGTGTGTTTACTCAGATCGTGCCTCACACAGAGGTGATGGAAGCGGTCGAGCAGTATCATCCCAATGGCGTGATCCTAACCGGAGATTTGGAAAAAGGATCGGACGACGAACCGGCCATTGACCAAAGAGTTTATGAGTTGGGAGTTCCGGTCCTAGGAATCGGCTATGCCATGAAACGTATGGCGATGGATCTTGGGGGAAGTGTCGAAGAGTCTGAAAACCTGGAGTACGAACCGGTTGATACGACATTCGACAATCAGTCCAGGATGCTTAAACACATGGATGTGCAGTCGCTGACTTGGATGAGTCGTGGCTACTCTGTCACGAGAGTCCCTGAGGGCTTTATTGCCATTGCAGCGACGGAGCATCTCCCGACGGTCGCTATGGAGGATAGTACAAGAGAGCTATACGCTATCCAGTTTCATCCGGAGGTAGAGTCAACTTCCCAGGGAAAAGACATCTTAGAAAGATTTCTCTTTAAGGTGGTTCGTATGGAACCCAACTGGACCATGGCGTCTATCGCAAAGGAGAAGATCGAAGAGATCAAGGCCAGAGTAGGGGACAAGAAAGCACTCTGTGCGCTTTCTGGAGGCGTGGACTCTTCTGTAGCAGCTCTTCTTGTCCATCAAGCCATAGGAAAGAACTTAACCTGTGTATTTGTTGATCATGGGCTGATGAGAAAGCAGGAAGGCGATGAGGTCATGGAGAAATACGGCAAGTACTTCGACATGAACATCATCCGCGTGGATGCCAAAGAAAGATTCCTCACAAAATTAAAAGGCGTAACGGACCCAGAGCAGAAGAGAAAGATCATCGGAGAAGAGTTCATCCGGATCTTTGAAGAAGAATCCAGAAAACTCGGAGACATTGACTTTCTTGTGCAGGGCACCATCTATTCCGATGTGGTAGAGAGCGGAACGGGAAGCAGTCAAATCATCAAGAGCCATCACAACGTGGGAGGACTCCCCGAGGAGATGGGCTTTGAACTCATTGAACCACTTAGAACACTCTACAAAGACGAAGTAAGGACGCTTGGAGAAGAGATCGGTCTAGAGCATGACTTCGTATGGAGACAGCCTTTCCCTGGACCGGGATTAGCCATCAGAGTCCTCGGTGAGGTGACAGAAGAAAAATTAGACATCTTGAGAGAAGCAGATGCCATCTTCCGAGAAGAGATCGCAAAAGCAGGCCTCAAAGAAAAGATCTGGCAATACTTTGCCATACTACCGAACATCAGGTCGGTAGGAGTCAAAGAGGGAGGAAGAAGCTACACCCACGCCATCGCCCTCAGAGCGGTTCACTCCTCTGATGGCATGACGAGTGACTGGGCAAGAATTCCCTATGATGTACTGGAAAAGATATCATCAAGAATCGTCACGGAAATACCCGATGTCAATCGCGTCATGCTCGACATCACCACCAAACCACCTTCAACGATTGAGTGGGAATAACGGATATACCCCTTGAAAGTCTTATTTTACAAGATTTTCAAGGGGGTTCCCTTTTGTTTTGCAACCTTTTTGCAACCAACACATATTACTTGATAGTAAATCAAACCTCTTTAAAAGTACATTTCTTCCATAGTATCAAGGCAAAGCACCGCTAAATTGCGATTAAAACCACAACCACAATCTATTGCAATATGATTATTTTGCTTCAAAATTTTATCAGCACTTTTATCAAATAATATCGCTGATACTGGTTTATGCCCTGTAATTAAGATTTTATCTTTAAAATATACTTTGTCATAGTCGGTTTCTGCCCATATAATTTCACTGAGTTTATAATCACTTAACCGCTTAGTTTTTTTGAAATTTTCCAAGCCTGCGTGTACTAAAACATAATCTTGATTATTTACAGTGATTTCTGCATATAGTTCAAATTCTTCCAAGTATTCTAATACTGCTTGTCTATCGTCTAATGATAGTTGCTTAAACTCTTTAAGAGTGACATCTCCGCCATTTTCAAACCAACTAAGCATACCTGTGATAAAATCTTGACCAAAGCTTATAAGGCTTTCTTCTGTAATTTCTTCTACCAATTTTGATAAAACTGTCATAGCCATGAACTCGTGATTTCCAAGCAATGGAATGATGTTAAAATGGCACATCATATCCAAAAGAATTTTACAAGAGCCTTGCCCTCTATCTACTACATCACCAAGCACATACAGAGTATCACTATTTTGCAATTTGATTGCTTTTAATGCTTGTATATATTTTTCGTAATTTCCGTGAATATCGCTCATAACATATGTAGCCATTTTCACCTCATTTCTGATTGTCATTGTTTTCTGTCAGCAAATTTGTGAGCCTGTCTGCAACCCCTCTATTTGTGTTTGGATATAAATGTCCATAAGTGCCTAAGGTTGCTTCTATGTCCTCGTGTCCGAGCCTATCACGCACTATGAGAGCATTTTCCCCTAATGATATTAAAAGGCTTGCGTGTGAGTACCTTAATGCGTGTGTTTTTATCCTGTGTACTACTGCAAGCTTAGAATGTCGCTCTATAATATGCCGTGCTGTGCTTTTGTTGGTTGGTAATGCGTTATAGGATAAAACATATTTTGACGGAGCATTTTTGTCCTGCAATCCTTTCCACTCTTGCAGATAATTTATTGTGCTATCATCTAAGGCAATTACTTGATTACCTGCCTTCGTTTTTGGCTCTTTTAAATAAAATTCATCTGCGTTTTTGTAGTACATTGATTTATTTACAGTCAATGTTTTTTCCTCAAAATCTATATCTTTACCCCATTGCAAAGCCTGTGCTTCACCGATACGCAAACCAGTCATAAACATAAACCATACAAACATAAAAGAGAAATATCCATAATAATCATTTTTATCAAAGGTAGTAATGACCTTTTGAAATTCTTCTAAAGTCCAAAAATCTACTTTTTGTGATGATTTTTTACATTGCCTACTTGCTTTGCAATATTTGTTTGAACAAGTCCAAGCTATACCCACAGCAGCTAGATCTAAACTCATTTGAAATGTACCATAGACATTGCGGATATAAGCATTTGAATAGATAAAGCACTTATAGTGGTGTAAATTGAGAAACGCTCATTTTTAAGCAAAGATGAACCATTTCTCCCTTTCGTGTAACATAGTGTTGAACAAACATTAACCACACGGAGGAAAAAATGGCTCAACTCAATATTACACTAGAACCCGACATCATCAAAGGACTATTTCTCTCTCAGGCTCCCGAGGCGCTGGTTCCCTTGATGGAATCCATCCTGAATCAGTTCCTCGAAGCACAGGCCACAGAAGCGGTAGGCGCGGCCAAATATGAGTGTAGTGAGGATCGCACCTGCTACCGCAACGGCTCTCGCGAGCGCACCCTCAAGACGCGGGTGGGCTCCCTCACCCTCGATGTCCCCAGGCTGCGGGGCGGAGAGTTCTCTCACGAGCTCTTCGAGCGCTACCAGCGCTCGGAACAGGCCCTGGTGCTGGCGATGATGGAAATGGTACTCCAAGGGGTCTCCACTCGTAAGGAGACACAGATCACCCGGGAGCTCTGTGGCACAAGCTTCAGCAAATCCACCGTTTCCGCTCTCTGTCAGGGGCTCGATGCCACGGTACAGGCATTCCGTCAGCGCCCCCTCAAGAAGCGCTACCCCTTCGTCTTAGTAGACGCTATGTACATCAAGGTCCGAGAGGGAGGGCGAGTGCGCAGCAAAGCACTAATGATCGCCATCGGGGTAAACCATGAGGGGTACCGAGAAGTCTTGGGGTGTGAGCGCTGGGATAATGAGACCCATCCGGGCTAGAAGGAGTTTCTCAAGGGTTTGACAGCGCGAGGCCTGAGGCAGATGGATCTGGTGATCGGTGATGCCCATCGAGGACTCATACAAGCGATCCAAGAGGTGTTCCTTGGTGCGAGCTGGCAGCGCTGCCAGGTACACTTCATGCGAAACATCCTGGAAGTATGCCCATCCAATGTGAAACCCCGGCTTCCGGAAGACCTGCGAGAGTTGTGGACGAGCCGAGACCTCGCTACCGCACGAGAGCGCCTATCCACAATCCTGGCC
>CALFKA010000160.1 GCA_937880545.1 uncultured Clostridia bacterium
GTCCGGAGCCGTAGTCATATTCCGACTGGATAATACTGCAGCGTTTAAAGAGCGGGTTGCCCAGTTCTTCACCGATGCGGATGCGGGTGTCTTCCTCTCCGTCATCGAGAAGCTTGGAAAGTCCGTGAGGCTCTTCAAAGAAGTGCATCATCTCTCCTGCGCTCTCCAAGTCAGTAAATAGTCCGTGAGCGAGGAGCTTGTCCGCCCCCCATACACTGACATGTTCATTGTCGGTGCGTCTCATGAGATCCCTGAGTACCGGGACGAGGACATCGACGATATCTCCGTGCTGAGGGTATTCCCGCTTCAGCTGAAAGACCTTGGCATTACTGAGCCCCTCGATCGTCTCACCGCCAAAAATGCGTACGAGGCCATCGCTGAGTTCATCAAGTGCAGCTTGTGTCACATCCGCCGCACCGAAGGTCGCCGTCTCTACATCCTGCTGATCGCTGACCAGAACCAGTAGAGCATTCTGCTCACTGAGGCGCACAAGGCGCAGATTGGCAAGACGTCTTCTCGAAAAACCCGGAGAAGTGATGACAGCAGCCATCCCTGTCTGTTCCGAAAGAAGCTTGGCTGTTCTGTTTAAAAGTAGTTCACTCCTATTGTGTCTCTCCGAGAACAGTCTTCCAATTACCAGCTGAAATTCACCGGAAAGGAGTCCGGCATCTTCAAGGAAGCTATCTACATAAAAGCGCAGCCCCAATTGCGAAGGAACCCTTCCTGCCGAGATATGCGGCTGAGTGATAAAGCCGAATTCTTCCAAGTCCGCCATTTCATTGCGGATCGTCGCCGCCGATACATTCAGCTGCGGATTCTTTGAAAGCGTGCGGCTTCCCACCGGATGACCGGTGGATATGAAGTCGTCCACTATGAACTTTAATATGATTCTCTGTCTATCTGTGAGCATCTTTTTACCTCATTAGCACTCCAGCTGTTTGAGTGCTAATCATATTATACACACATTTCGAGTGAAATCAACACCCAAATGAAAAATAATGAAAACTCCTGAGCGATCCTTTGGAGCAATAACAGCGGGAGTGGTTGTCGAAATGAACTTGTTTTGTTATGATTTGAAACGGACACTGTCGCTGGACAGAAGAACAAAAAAACACACCTGAGGAGAAGCATGGTCAGACTGCATCATGTCACCAAGTCCTTCAAGCTAGATGAAAAAGATACTGTTGTCATCGACCGAATCAGCCTAGAAATCAATGAAAGCGAAATCTTTGGGCTGGTCGGAGGCACGGGCAGCGGTAAGTCGACGATTCTCCGCCTGATGACCGGTTTTGTCGAGCCGGATGAAGGGGAGATCTTTTTAATGGGACAAAAACTTGATCACGAGAGCAAGTACCACTTGGTTAAAGATACATCGATGATCTTCCAGGGTTTTCACCTTCTTTCAAATCTCAATGTCATTGAAAACGTGCTTTTGCCGGGAAGACTGCGCTCCATTAAAAAAGCGCACAACCTCACTCGAGCAAGAGAACTTCTGTCTTTCGTCGGCCTCGAAGCCTTCGAAAACGCCCGAATACGCACTCTTTCAGGCGGACAAAAACAGCGAGTCGCTATCGCCAGAAGTCTCATGACACAGCCGAGGGTCATCTTCTGCGATGAGCCAACCTCGGCACTTGACGAAGAAATGCGCGGTGAGATTCTCAAACTCTTACGCGACATTAACCAGACCTTTGGCACGACAATCGTCTTGGTCTCGCATGATATAGCTGTCATCAAGACTCTGTGCCACCGAGTGGCGGTTATAGAAGATGGCCATATCCACCAAATCTTTCGCCTTCAACCCAGGGAGATGGCCCCTGTCAGCTATGAGGAGGCATTTTACCTTGATTGAGCGCTTCATAGATCTATGGGACAAATTTGGAGGCGAACTACTGAAAGCCTCTTTGGAAACCCTTGACATGATGAGCACAGCTCTTTTCATGGCTCTACTCATTGGTCTGACTCTGGGCTTTGTTCTCTTTCTGAGCGGCTCGAGCGGCATCCGCCCCTCTCCCCTTCTCTATGGCATCCTATCGGGTCTGATCAACTTGATCCGAAGTGTTCCCTTTATCCTGCTGATCATTGTCATGATCCCGTTTAACAGGCTCCTGATTGGCACCGGCTTTGGAGTTGACGCTTCCAAGGTGCCTCTTAGCATCATCGGAATCGCCCTCTACGCCCGCTTTACAGAGCAGAGTCTGCTTGATGTTGACAAGTCTATCTACGAGACGTCCTATACGCTGGGCGCCTCTCTGTGGCAATACTTCCGACACTTCTTATTAACGGAAGCCCGCTCCGGATTAATCCTGAGCTTTACAACCACCGCCATCAGCCTCCTGTCCTATTCGACAGTCATGGGTGTCATAGGCGGTGGAGGACTTGGATATCTGGCGATGAGCCAGGGCTATCAGAACTTTCACTATGATCTGATGTGGCTGATTATCATAGGACTCGTTGTCCTTGTTCAGTTGATTCAGGTCAGCGGCAACTTACTTGCAAAACGATTTGACAGACGATAGGAGCTTTTATGAAACGACTTGTGTGGATTCTGCTTATTGTAGTACTCATCGCTTCTGGCTGCGGCCTTTCGCAAGAGCCCGGCACGCAGGAGAAAGAAGTACACGTAGGTGTGGCCTTTTTTCCGATGAAAGAGCTGCTGGAGCTGGTTCGCGAAGATCTGAAGACGGATGGATTCGAGCTGAAAATCAGTGAGTTCTCTGACTATCAGACACCAAATAGTCTGCTGGTTTCCAAAGAACTGGATGCCAATATGATTCAGCACGATTACTTCCTGCAGTCATTCAACGAGGCGAACAATATGAATCTTGTTACCGTTCTACCGATCTACCACGCTACTTTTGCACTCTATGCCAAAGACATCGATTCTGTTGAAGACATTCCCGAAGGGGCTGTGATTACTCTCCCCGATGATGCAACCAATCAGTCAAGGGCACTCCATCTTTTAGGGCAGGCCGGACTTCTTACTTTTCAAGATGACAAAAGCGTCGGTCTGACACTCGGGGACATCAAAGAAAACCCGAAGCAGCTCCAGCTCGACGATCAGGTCCCCCTGACAAGTCTGGCACAGCGCTATACTGAAACAGGACTTGCGGTGATGTATCCGACGTATGCTAAGAGTCTAGAACTGACTGGGGATGAGCAGCGCATCTTTACAGAAGAGCTCGATGCCGTGACACAAAAGTACGCCATCTCTCTTGTGTCCCGGAGTGACAACCAAGACTCTGAGGCTATCAAATCTCTGATGCGTCATCTGAAGTCGGACAAGGTGAAACAATTTTTAATCGATGAATACGGTTGGGCCAGCACTCCGGCGAATTAGCCTGATATACCAAACACCCATAAAAATTGCATCGCTTCTAAGGCGATGCTTTTTTTGGAGTGAAGGCTTAATTAATCGACAGGTTTTCTTCTATCTCCTTCTGTTATCAGAGCAGATGAAGGATAGGAAAACAAATGATTCATTCCCACCTTAAGCTGTATATTTTTTCTGAAGTCATGGCATTTAGTCCGAGTATTTGTCTTTCAACTTCTTGAGATGACGCAAGGGAATCCATTCTTCCGCAAAACCACAGGTAGCACAGACATATCTGTCAACCGGAACAGCACTCCATATGCTGAGACCCATAGGAATGAAATTCCCCGAACCGTATCCCATCGACTTCGCTTCTACCAAAAGGACATCCTCTGAGCCGCACTTTGTGCAGTAATGTGTCAGTTTCATATTCCCTCGCTATCGTTTGTTCGTCACTGTAAATGCTCTTTTCTCCCACCAGTGATGCGCTCTGGGATAGATCGTCTCTGCATGTAGAATCATCTCTTCGATAAGTAATTCTGCTTCTCTTTCCACACGTAGAAGTTCTTCTTTTTTCAGTGGGACAAAGGCGTGAAACAAAAATTCCCCTTCCCTTATGAGCCATGTGCCAACCACCTTTCCACGGACAAGCACAGAAGGCAGAAGATCCCCGTTGACCTGAGAGATCTGCTTTCTTATCTCTTGACTCATAAATCGCGACCGATTGGAAAAGCCTAGAAGAACATTGTCGAACATCCCGAGGAGGACCACTCGTTCGCAAGACGCTTCTCTTACTATTACACCATCCTGTGAATCGTAGAGGATTTCCTCTCTCTCGCTCCTGTACTCGCTCAGTGAACCATCTAGACTGTCCAGCGCCTTTCGCACGAGCCTGCGACTTACGCCTGTGAACTGTGCCATGTCGGCTACGCTGGCAGGTCCGTATCCCATGAGATATCGGATCAAGAGATGCTGAAGAGATTCCATCGGCTTAAAGGATTCAGAGCCTTCCGGAGGCGCCAGGAATGTATTGCGCCTGGCGTACCCGTACCTCTCGTCTGAGGGGGCGCAGATCAGCGGAGCATAAAATCTAAGCCACGCCAAGGCAGCGCGGACCTGACGGGGCGTAAGGCAGCCTTCAAATAGTCGTTCGATATCGTCCACCCCGGCAGGCACCAACAGCGCTTCCTTCAACTCCGGAAGCAAGGCGGTCGCCTCTTCCCGGGTGATGCCCGCCTCCCGAAAGCGCCTTTCAAAGTAAGACTGAGGGTTTTCGTATAGCGATGTCAGAGCACTGCGCAACTCAGAAAACTCCTCTTTCTTCGTGATGTGCAGCGTCGAACGCATCATATGACTCTTTAGCGTG
>CALFKA010000161.1 GCA_937880545.1 uncultured Clostridia bacterium
CCGATCTGGCGCCTTCCTGCGGGGCAACCCCGGAGTGAGAGGCTTTCCCAATAATGGTCATCGTGACAAAGGCAGCGCCTTTTCTGGATGTGACGACCGAGCCATCCGCTCTCGCCGGCTCCATATTCAAGACGATACCGGCTCCCTGTACTTCTTCTTCAATGATCCGACGGGTATATTGCGAGCCGATTTCTTCGTGGCTGTTAAGGACCACAGACACGGGACCATGGAGAAGGTCGGCCTCCTTGAGCGCTTTGATGACGTACACCATGGAGACGATTCCGCCCTTCATGTCTCCTGCTCCTGGACCACACGCCAGATCTTCTCTGATCTCAAAGGGTCTTCGGTAGACTTCCCCTACAGGAAAGACCGTATCGAAGTGACCGATCATCACGACTTTCGGCTTGTCAGAATCAGTATTGATTCGGGCGACATAAGAATCCCCCACATCTTCTGCCTCATAAGTCTCGACTTCAAAGCCCTCTTCTTCCCACCATTTCTTAAGTAGAGCTCCTGCTTTATCGACACCCGCCTTGTCTCTGGAACCGCTCTCGAGATTAACGAGCGTCTTCAGGTCCTCGAGCATCTCCTGTTCTTTCCTGTCTAGAAACTCCGTTATCACGAGCTGACTGTCTTTGTTCATTTCTCCACCTTTATTGAGTTTTTCCATCATTTATGTGACTATTCCATTTTCTATTCTATATAAGCTACGGGGCATACGCTGATGCACTTCCCACAGGTATCTGCTCCCACTATGTGATCGCTCTCCACGAGCAACGCTCCGTTTCTATTCAGTTCCGTCTGACAGACAAATTTTTCAAATGCACCGGCAGAAAGAGCACCGACGGGACATATGTCAAAGCACAGACCACAGGAGCCATCAAGATGATAGAGACATCTTTCCTGCGCTGGCACTGTGTTGGGTTTGAGTCTTGCCGTGGTGATCACAGAGCAGTACCTGCCCCCACATCCTTTCTCGGTTATCAGCATGCGGTTTGCACCGAACGCACCTATACCTGCGATGGCGGCAGCACTTCGCTGCGACCAGGATGCTTTCAATTCTTTCGGATCATAGGTGTGTGTCGGCTTCATCGCAAGCGCTCTGTGCCCATGGCTTTCTAGTTCACTGCAGATGAGGCGATTGATCTCATTGAAGTATGCATTGATGACGATATAGGCCTCTCCCCAGATGGGAGAGCCATTTTGTACACTTCTTGGTCCGTCGACAACCTCTTCCGTGAACGGGACAAAGTAGCTGACAATACTCTTCGCTCCGGGGAGAAGTTCCTCCGGCAGAGCATGCCAGTCGCCGATCAGTGTCTTCAGCCGGGGATACCTCTCATCTTCTGCTGATGAAAAGGACACCAGCGGCTCCCGAAAAAGATCAGGACGCTCCAGTGAAACGATCGCCTCTCGTATGACCTCTATAATTCTATTCTCTACCATTTCCCCTCCTCAAAAAGACAAAGATTTTCCTACTCCGATTCAATATCGCAGGACTTTTTCGAGCGCCTTACCCCTTGCCAACTCATCAACGAGCTTGTCAAGCCATCGGATCTTCTGCATGAGGGGCTCCTCAATGTTCTCCACGCGAATGCCGCAGACGACTCCCTTTATCAAGTCCACCTTCGGATTTATCTGTGGCGCCTCCGCAAAGAAGGTCTCATAGTCCACTTCCTTTTCAAGCTGAGCCTGAAGCTCTTCTTCGTCATAGCCTGTCAACCAGTAGATGACGGCGTTGAGCTCTTTGATAGAACGTCCCTTGCGCTCCACTTTGCTGACAAGCAGTGGATAGACACTCGAGAACTTCATCTTATATACTCGTTCATTTTTCATTCTTGCCTCCATCTGTCATATAGGTGGAATTTCCCTACCTAAAGTGTAGTCGACATTGCTGTGTGAAGCAATGCACAACAAAGAGACTTTTGAAATCATCTGAAATGTTTTATAACTCATCAGGAGATGGAAGGATATATTTCAGTATACGTCCTGAGGAAAATAGTAAGACCGATAATAAATGCGATGACGATTACAAGACACGACGTCTCGATGATATCTATTTGCCCACCACTGATCTTCCGGATCAATATCTTGGCAATGAAAAGAATCTCTTTCGTCCTGATGCGTCCCATCTGAACTAGTCGATGAAAACGCAAGCAAACCGCAGTGACTACAGTACTGTCGCATTCTCTCAAATAGGAGTCCTCGATGGTTTTTTCTTCCCTATTTCTTTGATTGATATTGATTAAGCTGTCCTTCAAACATGATAAGATGGATATATAGAAAGTCATTGAATCACTCTGGAGAATGAGCATGTAACTAAGCGGGGCGGACTTTTCATAAGTTGAACAGCTTTTCTGATCTTAGTGATATGGGAGTCCAACGAAACCTCTCAGAGGATGTCAGTCGCGTTCTCGTCTAGTACATGCCTTTTTATTGTTCATCGTCTAGATTGAACGGATTGTCCCCATGTACCCGTTCAGTCAGGAGATTTCAAAATATGAAAGACTGATGAAGGTTCTTACTCACTATCGCCTTACTTTGGGCCAGACTAGACAAGAAGAGTTGCTGGAACATATCTTTTCACATGCAGGAAATGATGACTTAAGAGATCTCTTTATCAATCTGAGTCCTTTCTACAAGAAGCTCAAAGAGTCAGAGGGTAATCACTCGAGTGTCGCAGAATAAGATTCTTCATTGATCCGCTTGATTCGCTGCGCCGAATATGATTGAATGAGACAAATGCAGAAATACATAGTGGTTGTATGTAAGAAAGGGTTGCCTTGAACAAAAACCAGATTTCCGGCCATCTGATGGCGCTCTTTTGTGTCGTCGTATGGGGTTCTACCTTTGTAGTAAGTAAGAGTCTACTGGCACACATGTCGCCAGTACAGTTGATGTTGATCCGCTTTGTGCTTGCCTATGTTGCCATGTGGATTATCTATCCCAAATGGTATTTTCACTGGAGAGAAGAGTGGCGTTTCGTGGTCATGGCCCTTATGGCAAATACCCTGTATGCCTGGGCTGAGAACACTGCTCTCACCATCACTCTGGCTTCAAACGTAAGCATTCTCGTCTCCACCACGCCTATTATCACAGCCGTACTATTGGCACTCTTTAAGAAAGAAGAGCGTTTGAATCGCTATCAGACGATCGGTTTTGCCATTGCCTTTGCTGGCATGGTGTTGGTAGTGTTTAACGGGGCGGTTGCTTTGCAGATCAAACCCACGGGTGACCTGCTGGCGCTTCTGGCGGCAGCGACATGGGCAGCGTACGGGCTTTTATTGGAAAAGTGGTCAGATTTCTACAGCAGTGCGCTCATCACAAGAAAGCTGATGTTCTATGGTATCATCACCGTACTTCCCATGGTACTTCTCAGTTCCGAAAGTATGAATCTTCATGCCATTTTGACATGGGACAACATCGCAAAACTCGTCTACCTCGGTATCGTAGGAAGCGCAGTTTGCTACCTTTTCTGGAGCATCGCGATACGCAGAATCGGTGTTCTCATGACCAATCTCTATATCTACTCTATCCCGCTAGTGACTCTCGTGATCAGTGCCATCTTTATTCAAGAGAGAATCACTCTCATGGGCGTCATCGGTATTTTGTTAGTAATTGCAGGAATGCTGCTCGGTACTCTGCAATCCAAAGGATCTCAAGAGGATGAGGTTCCCGTGGATGTTGGGCATTAGAAAGCTGCTCCACTCGATCGCTTTGAAATAGCCAAAGATAACATGATTGCTCCGTTAATCAAGTTCTCCCTCGGCGAGGGACATTGCCGATGATGAAGTGAGAGACTCTGTACTCACTTCTTTTTCATGCTAGATGTTGGCTCCGTTCTTCGACTTCGCTTCAGTATAGAGTTTCTCTTTCATACTGTCACTCTTTCTCCATCGTATGACCCTCGATGCATCGAGCGGCATCAATTAAAAGTATTTTCTCCTAGTTCACTGATCCTTTGCTATACTCCGTTACTATATCTTTCGGAGTGACCGAGGCGTTTTCAAGCATTTATCTAAACTGTATTAAAATCTTGGAATGAAAAAAGACACATTAGATGTGCCTTTAATGGTGCCGGCAGACCGAAGGATTAAACATGGCGCACACTATCATTTTGTGTTTAGTTGCCTACAATCAATCAATGAAGAAGTAGCCTTATTTCATCCTTGCTTAAAGGCCCATACACTTCCCAGATCCTTTGTAAGTCTCTAAGCTTTAACTCCGTCTTGACAGCAACCCTACGGCTCATGCTTGCCTTTGAGATACCGAGAACACTAGCGAGCTCTTTTTGCGTGAGCCCACGAACACTTGCGAAATCTTTAATACTCATCTCGTCTATCCTTTACCATGTTCACCGCTTCTGGCGTCATCGTGTAGACAAAGAGATCTCTTGGATCTCCATGTGATCGTACACCGATAAGACCTCTATTTCTCGCATACTCTACTGCAAGGTGATCTTCTTCTGTCTTGCCATAGAGGTAACCCTTGATCTCCAATTCCTCTCGGTTTGATAAAGCCTCGAGGCAGCGCTCGAGGAAATTTAGTAAATAACTATCCATTGATCAACTCCTCCTCAGCTTTATCTCTTGCCTTCTCTGCTTCTTCTATTGTGTCAAAGAGTCCTAAAAAATGCTTGTCTTTTTTTACCTGGATGTGAGCCTGCCATTTACTTGTTTGGCGATGCCAAGAGACTCCACGAACGCCAGTCACACTGTTCTCCTGAGCTTTTCCGATAGAGGTCTTTTTTTCGACACTCACGCTCTGAACTTTAGGCATGCGCTCTCTTCGCCAACAGCCACAACTCTTCGTTCGTCCGGACTTAAGGTTGCCCAAGAATACAACAACCTCGTTTCCACAGTCGCAAATACATAAGGCTTTTGTCTTTCCTTTTGATGGTCTTATTAGGTTGAGGATTTGAAGTCTTCCATATTTTTCCATACATTGAGTATATCAAAAAGAGCAAGCAACTAGGCCAGCCCTTTTAATCGTTCTTCTATCATTTCCATTAGTTCTTCTAAGTCTTCTTTCTCCGCATCGTTTCTTACAAAGCTCCGTGCTGTACTTCTTTTTGATAGAAATGTTCTTCGCTTTCTATTCTTTTCAGCCCATTTACGATCCGCTTCTGGGTTGTAAGCAGATTCTTGTTTTTTCCCCTTCACAGTCTCCTCCTAAAATTTATAAGTCCAGTTACTTAGATCTATCATTGTCCTGTCTTCTTGTACTCCTCGCAAGTAGTTGAATCTGCCTGTATGCAAAGGAGCAGTTTTTGCAACTCTTTTAAGAATTACCACATCTGCTTTTTCCCCAAATGGGTGCTCTTCAGTCTGAGCTGTCACTTCAACATCAACCCATTGAACTGGCCTCGAAAACGTCTCTTCGATTGCATCTTTTAGAAAGCTAGGGAGATAAATGTTTTTGATTTCTTCGGGCTTCACTTCGTTAATGATGTATTCTTCATAGATTCCTTTGTTGATGTCGTTCTCTTCGATATGATTCTTTATTGCGTCTTCGACTTCTACTTCGAGAAGAGCCAATCCGTATTGTGGAAAACTATTATTTTCAGTTATCGCTTCGAAAAGGTAAACCACATCCTCGGAGTTCGCAGCACGCTTGCCATCGAGCCAGTCGTTGTTTCCTGTGACAGATATCGGAAGGATACCTTCCTCTAAGATACGATTTAAGTCTTTTATACATACATTTTTGAATAGTGTCATGTTTATCTCCTTTGCTCTTCTTTCTGTATATATTATAGCATAGTGCATGCACTATCGTCAATGCTTTTCACGACTTTATTTCATATATTTTTACGTATTTACTTATAAGAATTTATGCATGCGTATTAACGAAAAAAAGCCTCCCCGAAGGGAGGACTTAGTGAATTTATTTTACTTTGATTTGCTGACCAGGATAGATTAGATTCGGGTTGTCGATTCCGTTTCTACGCGCCAGCTCCTGGTAAGTCGTACCGTACTGAGCAGCGATCTCGGAGAGAGTGTCGC
>CALFKA010000162.1 GCA_937880545.1 uncultured Clostridia bacterium
GTGAGTCGCCAGTTGCTGTAAAACTGATCATATTACCTCCGTTTAGATCATTTCTTGAATAATTAACTATAAACAAAAAATCTTGCTAATCATTAATCAGCAAGATACATGCCCAGAGTATCCATCAAGATTTTTCTGATAGTTTTCTTGAGAGAGTGGATGCAGAAACTCCTAAAATTTTCGCACAAATACGTAAACTACCATGTTTTTCAACGCAGCTAAGAATAATTGTTTTTTCAATTTCCGCCACAATTTCTGGAAGAGTGTAGTTTTTAAGAAGTAAACCTTCACAATAGCGTTTCACAAACGCAACGCTTATATCACTTGGATTCTTTTTGTTCATCGAAAGAGAAGATACAGATATGTCTGAGAGTGTCTCTTCACTGCTTAGCAAAACCATTCTTTCGATCGTATGTTGAAGTTCCCGTATATTCCCGGGCCAATTATTGGACATTAGTTCCTCTAGTAATGCTTGACCTAAGCGTTTACTAGTTTCATATTTTTTATTAAACATCTCTAAAAAATAAAATGCCAATAGGGCTATATCTTCAACACGCTGGCGGAGGGGTAAGAGATTCACGCTGACAACATTCAATCGGTAGTACAGATCTTCCCGGAAATCACCTTTATGGAAGAGCTCTGTAAGATCTCGGTTTGATGCAGCAATTATGCGTACATCTGTGCTCAACTCATCGTATCCACCTACTTTTGTGTATTTCCCATCCTGAAGCACACGCAGTAATTTAGGCTGGACACTGATCGGCATAGAAGACACTTCATCGAGAAAAACTGTGCCTCCATCAGCAATTTCGAAAACACCTTTTTTTCCTCGATTTAGAGCTCCGGTGAAAGAGCCAGGTTCATATCCAAACATTTCCGATTCAAAGAGCGAGGGGGATAGGGTTGCGCAATTAAGCTTGATATATCTCTTGTCTTTTCTATTTGACAAAAGATGGGTGTATTCTGCATATAATTCTTTGCCCGTACCTGATTCTCCATTTATCAAGACAGTAACATCACTTGCTGCGACCTTGTCCAGGATGTCAAGTTGGTACTCCATCTCAGGACTACATGTCACAATTCTACCGTGTTTGTAATCGTCAAAAATTCCGGTGAATCGAAGGGTTCCGTTATCATTCTCGATATGGCGAGAAATCATATTGTACCTCAAGCATTCATTAGATGAAATATTCCAGTGCTGCTGCAGATTCTTCAAATTTAGCCAAATGATAAAATGCAGCGTCTTTCTTTTCATTGACTATATAGGTCGCCAAAATACTCAAAAGTGAAAAAGGCGCAGCAAAGGAGTCCGTAAAGTCATGAGAAGAAACATCTAAAAAAATTGAATAATCGGCAAGTTTCGCTAATGGCGAAGTTGGAAAGTCTGTTATTGCAATGATTTTGTTACCTTGTTCTTTGAGCATTCTCAAGAGAATGACAGTAACCTTTGAGTATCGTGAAAAACCTAATGCAATAATTGGCTTTGACCTATCAATTTTAGAAATAACTTCTGTAGCATTCATCCCAAGGGAATCGATGGCGGATGCTTCAATTCCAATTTTGTTAAATAGCATCGAAGCATATGTTGCAAGAGGAGCTGCAATGCGCATGCCAATAAAGACAATTCCTTGACTATCAATCATATCCTGTGCAAGCTTGGCGATGTTTTCGTGTACCTCTTCATTACGCATAAGGCTCTGTAAATTATTCAGTTCATACTCAACGATACCATGCACGGTTTGAGATACTCTACTTAACTCATCTAGACCTTTCAGAGAGTCCTCCTCAGCACGATACGTTTCGCTTCTTACAAATTCGGTAAACTCTTGAAACGACGAAAAGTCCAATGCATTTAGGAAAGCGCTCGCTTCTTCCTCGTGAACGCCAACTGACTGGTAGAACCTTTCATATTTCATATAAAAAAGTGAATGACAATGACTTAATGTGAATTCCAGAAGAATTGGGTTCAGATCTCTATCTGCAGCCCTCTCCATTAATTTATCGAGCAGTAGATTAGTTTTCACTACTTCCTCCATGATTAGATGATACCATGAACTCACGGAACTCACGCTTTATTCGCTCTAAGAGGGTACTGTCCTTTATTAAATCGTATGCCATTCCAGCTAAAATTTTCCCCGAATCCTCTAAACACCGAAGAGCTTCTGGTGTTTTCCCTGCCTCATACCATTCAATTGAGTGCGAGGCTGCATCACAATACGCTACATAAAACAGGGCACTAGGTACAACAGTTGAAACATTCCCAAAATCAGTTGATCCTCCTGGGAATTGCAATTCTCGCTCTGGCTCCTCAATACCAGCTTCCTTCATGACTCGATATCCCTCTTCGGCAAAAGAAGCCGGTGTGAATCTCGCTAAGTATTTTAATCCTTTGCTTATTTCTGCTGTGGTTTCTGTCATCATCGTAGCCCCTTTTATTACGAGCTCAAATCTTCTTTCCATATCTTCTAAATCTTTATTATCCATTGATCGAAGTGTGACAGAAGCTAAAGCCTCCGAAGGAACAGCATTAGACGGACCGGTTCCCTCGCGCACTGTATAGTGTAAACGGCTCGTAGGATGAATGTGTTCACGCAAAAATTCTACACCCGTGAATGTTAGGATCATCGCATCCAGAGCGCTTCTTCCGAGCCATGGCGCTCCAGCAGCGTGGGAGCTACTACCTTGAAAGCGAACGGTGTGAGAAACCATCGCAAGAGAATCTCCACCTATATAGTACCTCGTCCCCGCTGCGTGTGTTGCTAGCGCAATATCCAGTTCATGAAAACATCCATTATCTAACATAACAATTTTCCCACCAAAAGTTTCTTCGGCGGGTGTGCCATAAATCGTTATTTTATAGGGACGATCTTTTAATACCTCTATGAGAGAGAGTGCAGCAGCAATGCCTGCAGGTGCTTGTAAATGATGTCCGCAAATATGTCCTTTTTCTCGCACGGCATCATACTCTACAAGAAATCCAATATTCGGGCCTTCACCATTATCCCAAACAGCACGAAAGGCTGTCTCTAATCCTCCGACACCTCTTTCAACGTCAAAGTTAAGCTCATCAAGCAAGTCACATATCATCCGAGCCGAGTTGTATTCTTTGCCATCACTTTCCGCTTCATCAAAGATTGACTTTGCGAGAGGAAATAGTTCTTTCGCCTTTTGCGTCGCCAATTGGTTAAGCTTTGCCTTTGGATTCGTCATTTTATGCCTTCCCTTCCTGAAGATATGAATTTACCTGGTGCATTACCTGTGAGCCTTTTATTATGATATACAGTTTGGCCCGAAACAAGAACACGCTCTATTCCTTCACTTAATCTCGTAGGATATAAGTAGTCTGCAGAATCTTTGATTCTCTCCTGATCAAACAATACTAAATCTGCATCATAACCATCTAGGATCCTCCCTTTATTTGGTAACCTCCATCGTTTCGCAGCTTCACTTGTCATTTTGGATATAATCTCTTCCAAGGAGAAAATTCCTTTTTGTCTCCAGAATAAGTCGATAGCACGAGGGAATGTTCCAAAGGATCGGGGATGCGTTGTTCCAGTAAAACTAGAAACAAGTCCGTCACTACCGATCAGTGTAAAGGGCTCTTGTACTATTCGGAACAAATCTTCTCGGTCCATACCAAAATAAATCGCCTGAGCCTCCGTACCAGAAGATGCAAGGATATCAAAATACACATCAAAAGGATCTAGATTTTTGAGCCGTGCATATTCATCGATGGTTTTACCTTCACACTCCGGCATAGTAGGTGATTTTGCGATCATAACCCCAGAAAAACCTCCGCTTTGATTGTATCGAGTGCTTGAATATTTCATACTTTCTCGAACTCTCTTTCTATACTCAGGCAAAGCAAGAAGTTTCTGTAATTGACCGACTCCTTCTTTAATAAAATCTTGAGGCAGGCTAATATATATACTGGTCATGGAAGCTGTGTAAGGATAAATGTCAGTCCAAAGATCCCTCAGGCACCCAGCTGCTTCCTTCATCAGTTCTAGTGTTTCAATGCTTTTTCCATGATTATTTTTTCCAAAGATTTTATGATGGGAGATATTCAGTCTGGCGCCAGATGTTTTCGTAATTTTTATAGCTTCATGTATAGAACCCACTACCTGATCAGCCTCATCACGCAAATGTGTTGCATAAACAGCATCATGCTTGGCAAGAATATGCGCAAGCTCAACAAGTTCGCTTGTGAGTGCATATGATCCGGGTGCATAAAGGAGACCTGTGCTCATCCCTATGGCTCCTTCAGCCAAGGATTGAGCTAACAGCTTCTTCATTCTTCGTAATTCTCTCTCAGAGGGTGCCCTTGCTTCTAGTCCCATCGTTGCTGTTCGAATCGCACTGTGTCCGACAAGCATGGCATAATTTGAAGTTTGCTCTACTGTATCAGCAAGTATTCTAAAAGCACTAAAACTTGTGAACTCTCTGGATTTTCCCTTACCATAAACGGAAGAGATATATGGAGATATTCGAAGAAGATCAGAGAATTTGTCTTCATCAAAAGAGACGGGAAAGGGCGTCAAACCACAGTGACCTGTAATCTGCGTAGTAATTCCTTGAGATGATTTGCTCAAATTACTGTATTCTTTCCCGAAAGCTTGGTCCCCATGAGAGTGAGAATCAATAAAGCCCGGGCAAATACAAAGCCCTGTTGCATCGAAAGATTTCAGGGCAACCGAAGAAGTCTCACGCAAGAAAACCTTACCATCCTTTATCCCCACATTACCTAGAAATCTTTCCTTTCCTGTTCCGTCAATAATCCATGCATTTCTAATTAATAAATCATCCATAACGATTCCCTTCAAATTCACCCAGACACGATTCTAAGCATATTAATAGATTTTTTGGTTTGTCACTAAAAAAATAAGCAATATCTATTCCATGCAAATCCGCTCACCGGAACAGGAAATATACACAGATATGCAACTCAAAAATTTATTAGCAACTTGTCTTATGAACTGGAAATAATAAAGCATAGAAAGGGACCAAAGCCAATGTAATTGCAGAGTGTCTCATCAGCTCAATCGTATAGCTGAAATTCTCCTTTCAGCATGGAATAAATCATCTGATCAAGATACCCGAGTGTCTCATCGAAATAGTTTTCTCTTAATATTCCTTCCCGCTGAAACCCCAGATTCTCATATAGTTGGATGCCCAAGGTGTTATGAGGATACACATCCAGCCAGACTTTGTTCATCTGAAGATCACAAAAGGCAAAAGAGAGAAGAGCCTGCATCGCTTCCTTCCCATAACCTTTTCCCTTTTTGTCTATGGCGATTCTGCGGATTTCAAATCTCCTCGAGTGGAAGTCCAGACGGATCAAGGCATAGCCGATCAGCTCAGTGTGCTGTCTGTCTCGAAACACCAAAAGAAGATGGCAGGGATCATCGATTTCCTGAAGATGCTCTTCTCTTGTGCCAACCCAAAGAAAGTTTCTGTTTTCCGGATGACTCTCCAGTGCAATAATCGCCTCTATATCCTCTGGCTGTGCCGGCAGGATAGAGAGTCGCTTTGTATGTAGAGTATGTTCTTTATAGTTCTTAGGAATCATCTTCTTCCGTTTCCGAGGGTGTTTCGTCGCCCCTCTCACTTACTTTCGCTAATCTATACAAGGTCTTCACATGAATACCGGTGGCTCCTTTTGGCAAATAACCTCGAGCAACATCAGCATAAGCCGTTCCTGCTATATCTAAATGTACCCATGGGATACTTCCAACAAATTCACCCAAGAAAAGGCCTGCGGCGATAGCTCCCGCATTTCCTCTATCATCATTTCTGAGGTCAGCCATGTCACTTTTATTGATTTCTTTATAGCCCTCATCATTTGGCAGTTCCCAAATAGGCTCTCCTGCCAATTGGGCTGCCTTTTTAATTTTTTGGACCAGAGGAGCATTGTTAGAAACAGCTGCGCTATTTAGGTTTCCTAAAGCCGCTATTGTAGAATATGTGAGAGTGGCTAGATCTATTATTTCCACCGGATTCCATACTGTTTTTGTATACCAAAGAGCATCTGCTAAGGTCAGTCTGCCTTCAGCGTCGGTATTCACTATCTCTATGGTTTTTCCAGACATCGAGTGGACGATATCCCCAGCCTTATAGGCTTTTCCGGAGATCATGTTTTCACATGCGGCAACTACCGCTACTACATTGCATCTGATTTTGGATTTGGCAATGGAATACATAGCTCCAATTACACTTGCAGCGCCTGCCATGTCCGATTTCATCGTAGACATGGCTTCCGCACTCTTGATACAATAACCCCCCGAGTCATAGGTAAGTCCCTTCCCGACAAAAGCCCTGTTTTTCTCGGAGGAGAGATCTCCTTTCCACTTCATTATCAACAATTTTGGCTCTTCGCTCGAACCTTCTGATACGGATAAGAAAGCTTCCATTTCAAGTTTTTTTATTTGGTCCTTGCCTAACACTTCTACTTCTATACCTGCTTTTTCAAGTTTTTCTTTGGCTCTGATGGACAGTTCTGTTGGGGTCATGCTACTAGCAGGTTCATTCACTAAGTCTCGAGCGAAAAACACTCCTTCTATCTGATCTATACTTTCACTGATGACCTTTTCGGCAAGTGTCTCTTTACTTGGTTCAACAAGAAAATTAAACTCCTTAAGATGAGTTGCTCCCTTTTTGTTCTTAAGGTATTTATCAAATCGGTAATCGGACTGAAGAATACCTTCTCCTATGGCAGAGATTTGTTCCTCAAAGGATAGATTCTGACTGATCGGAGTGCGTATCTTAACCTGTGGTACTTTGTACTCTTCCAGTTTTTTGCCCAGGCTATAAAACGCCTTCCTGAGATGATCCATGCTCAAGTCCTTCTCATCGCCTAAGCCCAGAAAAATAACACTCTCTTTTTCCGGAAAGAGATGAACATAACTTTGACCTAAACTCGCATCAAACACTTCTTTGTCTAACAGGTATTTGTATAGTTCCGCTTCAAAACCCTCCCGCTGTAATTGTTTCTGTCCTTTAAAAACACCGATAATCTCCACCCCATTTTTGCCGTTCACTACTAACATCATAGAACTCTTCACTCCTTTTCTTGATACTTGCTATAAGAGAAAGAGAACTTCAAAGGAGTCAACCTCTGAAGCTCTAACAATCTCTCTCCATAAAATATCCAACGATCTTTAAATTATTGTGTCAGGCATTTGAATCTAAGTTTAGTGAAAGTCCAGATTTTATATCTAAACTCAACACAGCAACTCTTGTCCCGTATTACTCGAATAGGGTACAGGCTACCCAATGGCCCGGCTCAACTTCTTTGAGCTCGATGTCACGATTCAAGCATCGTTCGCTGGCATGGGCACATCTGGGGGCAAATCTGCAACCCGGGATCGGATTAATAGGACTGGTTACTTCTCCTCTCAGCACTTTTTTGGGTTTACCGCGGTTCCTGAGATTGGGCGCAAGAATCGCATGCAAGAGGGCAATAGAATATGGGTGAAGCGGATTGGCAAAGAGCTGTTTTGCATTTGCTCTTTCAATACACTGACCGATATACATGACGACAATTTCATCACTTATATGCTTAACCACACTTAGATCATGGGTGATAAATAAATAGGAAAAGTCTTTTTGATCCTGTAGATCCATCAAGAGATTCAGGATTTGCGCTTGAATAGATACATCCAGCGCCGATACCGGCTCATCACACACGATGAACTCCGGCTCTAATATTATTGCCCTGGCCAGCCCAATTCTTTGCCTTCGGCCACCATCCAGTTCGTGAGGATAGGAGTTAATCAAACGGTTTGAGAGTCCTACCGTCTCCATCGTCTCCTCGATCTTTTGGCTTAGCTCCTCTCTGCTACCCTTGAATCCGTTGACCTTTAATGGCTCAGCAATGGTTTCACCGACTGTCATGCGGGGGTTCAATGAGGAGTAAGGATCTTGAAATATCATTTGTAGATCTCTTCTTGTATTTCTCATTTTGTTGACGTCATAATCAACAATATTCTCTCCCTTATAGAGGATCTCTCCGCTCGTTGGCTCGACCAGTCTCAGTATGGCTCTTCCTAAAGTAGACTTTCCACAACCCGACTCACCGACAACGCCAAGAGTCTGTCCCTTATTAATACTAAGATTGATATTGTCCACAGCATGTAGCGGACCTTGGCTCGTATCAAAGTACTTTTTAAGATCTCTAATTTCAATTAAAGGCTGGCTCATGCATCTTTCCTTCCAAGTCATCGCTATGCTTCGTGCGATCAAACAAGTGACACTTTATCATGTGGTTTGTCTTTTCATCGACGATATGATTGTCCGGCTCTTGAATCGTGCATATCTCCATGCACTCTTGACATCTGTCATGAAAATAGCAGCCCGTAGGCAAGTTCATAGGATCAGGCATCAACCCTTTGATGGGATTTAGCCTTTCTGCATCATTTTCTAAGTCTGGAATAGAACCAAAAAGGCCTATCGTATAGGGGTGATGGTTGGATGCTTCAAAAATATCCTCAATCGTTCCCATTTCCACCACGGTTCCGGCATACATAATGGCTACTCTGTCACATATATCTGCCACAACCCCTAAATCATGAGTAATCAAGAGCATGGACGTGTTCAGATTTTCTTTTAGTTTTTTCATCAACTCCAAAACTTGCGCTTGAATGGTGACATCAAGGGCAGTTGTGGGTTCGTCAGCTAAAAGCAATTGAGGTTCACACGTTAATGCCATGGCGATAACAACCCTTTGTCTCATGCCCCCAGAAAACTGGTGTGGATATTCATCTTTTCTACTTGTTGGCAGCCCAACCGTGGTCAAGATCTCATCCACTCTGGCTTCTATTTCACTTTTCGTCATGTCTGCTCTATGCAGTTCTAGAACTTCAGCTATTTGATCCCCAATTTTAATGATGGGGTTTAAGCTTGTCATAGGGTCTTGAAAGATCATTGAAATTTTATCGCCTCTGAGTTTTCTCATATTTTGCTCAGAGCCAGTAACAATATCAAAGTCATTAAATTTAATAGAACCATCTTCTATGAGTCCTATTTTGTCTGGCAGCAACTTCAAGATACTCAAGGCTGTTGTTGTTTTGCCTGCCCCTGTTTCCCCTACGAGTCCTAAGGTCTCCCCTTTGTCCATGTGAAAACTAAGGCCATTAAGGGCTTGCACAACTCCTTCATCCGTTTTATATATAACACGTAAATTATCTATTTCCAGCAGCTTCTCACTCATGTTCATGCTCCTATTCATGGATTCTCCATATTAGTTCTTTAACCTTGGGTCGAGGGCATCTCTTAAGCCATCCCCAATTAGATTTAATGCCATCACGGACATGACAATGGCTATCCCAGGTATTATCACTAGATATTGATGACTACCCATGTAAGATTTTCCTTCCGCCAGCATGGATCCCCATTCCGGCATGGGGGGTTTAATTCCTAAACCTAAGAAACTAAGGCTGGAAACATGAATGATCGCCCTGGCGATACTCAACGTCGCTTCCACTATGATAGGGCCTATAGCATTTGGGATAATATGTTTGAGAATAATCCTTCTATCTCTCGTCCCGCAAGATCTAGCTGCTTCAATAAATTCCTGATTCTTAATGGAAAGAATAGATGATCTTACGATTCTTGAAAACCTGGGAACATATGAAATACTAATGGCGATTAGCAAGTTAATTAGGCCGGGCCCAAGTGCTGCAACAATCGTTATTGCTAGAAAAATCGACGGAAGAGCTAGTAAAACATCCATGAGTCTCATGAGAAGATTATCGATTTTTCCGCCATAATAACCAGCAATAGATCCGATCAGTACCCCCAGTATGGAAGATATAAAGACACTGGCAAGTCCAACGGATAACGATATTCTTGCTCCGAATATAATTCTGGCAAAAACATCTCTTCCATAATGATCGGTTCCAAAAATATGCTCGCGGCTTGGTGACTGCAAACGAATGGGCATATTTTGTTTTATCGCATCTTGCTCATAGTTTGCCAACAAAGGGGCGACTATCGCGATAACTATTAGTAAAATCAGCAGAAACAACCCTGCCATCGCGAGCTGACTCTTCTTATATCTCGTCCAGATAGAAGCTAACTGACTTTTTCTTTTTACCGTTTTCCGTCTTCCGGTTTCTTTCGTTCCCTCGTATACATTCATCATATTAACTACCCGCTCGCTTTATATTAGATTTTAATCTTGGATCGATATACACATACAGGATATCCACTATCAAGTTTATAATGCTAATAGCTATGGCGGAAAAGGTGATAGATGCGATCACTAAAGGTGTATTACTCGTCCTAATGGCATCTACTGTCATGGATCCAATGCCGGGAATAGCAAACACACTCTCGATAATCATTCCCCCCCCGAGCATTGAACCGAACTCAACTCCTAATACAGTGATTATGGGCAGGAGAGCATTCTTAAGACCATGTTTTATAATCACACCGGATTCACTGGCTCCTTTTGCTCTTGCTGTCCTTATGTAGTCCTGTCTTATCACTTCTAACATACTTGATCTGGTCATCCTAACAACTACTGCGATGCCAAGTCCGGCCATGGCTATCGATGGCAACACAAAGTGTTTCCAAGTAGTAACGCCCGTAGCGGGCAGGATTTTTAATTGTAGGGCAAAAAATAGAATCATCATAATCCCAAACCAAAACGAAGGCATAGAAGTCAGCAAAAAAGCGCCTATCAGGCTTACAGTATCTAAAAATGAATACTGTTTCACTGCTGAGATTATGCCGACGGGTATACTGAGAAAAGTCACGATTAAAATACTTCCCAAAGCCAATTTTAAAGAATGTGGAAGTCTGCCCTTTAACTCTTCCAGAACCGGCAGTCCACTCTTATACGAGGTGCCAAAATCTCCTCGCAAAGCATTTTTTACATAATTAAAGTACTTTACTAAAAATGGATCATTGAGCCCCATTTCCTCTCTCAGGGCTTCAACAGATTCATTTGTCGCGCTATCCCCTAAAATATTTCTTGCCGGGTCGCCAGGAGTTAATTCTAAAATACCAAATATGATAAAAGATATTCCTAAAATAATTGGTATCATCATTAGAATTCTTTTTCCAATATACTTTCCCATGTTCTGCCTCTCCATAAATCCTATGCTTTAACAAAGCATCTATAGGAAATACCTACAGATGCTTTGCCAATTAAGACTAAATTTAATAGACTTTCAGTCTATTCCCAAGAATAATGGTAAATTTTATATACTGATGGTGAGTGAGGTATAACACCCTTTAGATTTTTGTTCGCAGCAATATCCGTCTGCAGAGCATATGTCGGGACAGTAAAGCATTCTTCCTTCCATAATTCGCATATTTCTTCATATGCCTTAATTCTCTCATCCGGATCTTGTGAAACTCTTCCTCTATCTAATAACTCATCCAATTGGTCGTTTCGAACATTGATAAAGTTTCTGCCGACATCTATCATTGAGCTGTGGTACAAAGAGTAAATGTGATCTGCGTCCGGATAAGCTGTCGATTGCTCCGTAACGGCCATTTCATAATTGTTGCCACTGATTACATCATCAAGATAGACACTGAATTCAACATCTTTAATGTCAAGCTCAATCCCTATTGCGCCTAACTGATCTTGCAGAATTTCGCCGGGTTTTTTGAAGTTTAGTGTCTCTGTTGCAGTAAATACTATCTTAAAGCCATCCGGGTAGCCTGCCTCTGCCAGTAATTCCTTTGCCTTCTCTACATCATATTCCCTGTTCTTAAAATCTGCAGGAAAACCAAAGGCTGTTGTTGAGATCGGTGTCTCAGCAGGTACACCATATCCTTCCACCGCACCTGCGATTAATGCTTCTTTATCAATGGCATGAGCGATGGCTTGTCTGACTTTTTTATTCGATAAAATCTCATGTTCATTATTCAAAACCACGTAGCAAGTAGACGCTGCGTTCGTCACATAATACTCGAGATTTTCATTCTCTTGCACTTTCTTAATGGCTGTATTTGGGATGTCAAACGTAAAGTCCACTTCACCATTTTCTAAAGCCATCACGGCGGTATCAGAATCCAGCATGATTCTAAACTCTATGTTCTCAATGGAAGCCTTGTCTTTATAATAATCATCAAAGGCTGTTAATGTAATGGAGTCTCCCGTTTTCCACTCTTTGAACTGATAAGCGCCGGTTCCCACTGGATGTCTTGCGAATGCTTCGGGGTCTTCTTCATATGCTTTTTTGTTGACGATACCCATCTGTGCATTCGCCAGGCAGTATTCAATGGCCCCAAAGGGATGTTTCAGCTTTAGCAGAACGGTATTTTCATCGACCACAGAAGCAGAATCCATGGCCGAGGTAATTCTTGAGGTCTGGGATGAACCTATAGCATTATTCAAGCTAAATGCGACATCTTCAGCAGTAAGGACATCGCCATTATGGAACTTTACATTCTCTCTAATATGGAAGGTAATCTCTGTTCCGTCATCAGAGTACTCCCATGTTTCTGCTAAACCTGGCACGAGTGTTCCGTCCGGCAGCCTGTCTATCAGGTAGTCGTGAATTTGATAAACAACGGTATAAGCAAGTTGATCTGATGTTTTCGCACAGTCCAGAGTTTGAGGTTCACCATCGAACACATAGATCAGGTTATCCCTTTTATCTGATGAACTTTTTGTTTCTCCACCACATCCAGCCAATACTATTGCAACAATTAGCAAAAGGCTTAAAGTAAGTATAGATTTTTTACGTAACATAAAAACTCCTTTTTCCTGATTGTGTTTATCTCCTAAGTGTCGTCTTTGTCCTTTTCCCTTCCTTAAATAAACCTCCTTGTAAATTAAGATCATCAGAGATTAAGCTTATGATTCTATCTACAATGATAATATGTACTAGAGACGCAATTCTCTGACAATCCTTTTATCAATCGATAACATTCTATCATAGTTGACATGCCTGTTCAAACCAACTTTCCCCTGCGTACTCACTGCACGAAACAGGAACTAGAAGAGATAGAATTCTCAGCTATGCTGATAAAAAATAGAGATTTTCATGATTTTCCGGAGAGAATATACAAAGAGCTACCAATACAATAATGTTTGATAGCTCTTTGGTTTTCTTAGAAAGGGTAGAATTCTAATTTGGATGAGGAAAAATATTTTTGTATCAATTTCCCGATATCTTCAAGCTCATTTACTTAAAGCGCTCGCCGATCCCTCCCCATTCACTCAGGTATTCTTCTTTTGTATATAGGGGTTCAAATTCTTCGACAACCTTCTTGGCCGCTTCTGCTCCCTCATACAGAAGATCAATGACATCCATCACCAGGAGCTTTGCTGCTCCCAAGTAGGCAAGATCTCTATCGAGCAGGCGAAAATCACTGGCGTGGAATTTGTTGTTGCTGCCCCCCACCCGGAACTGGATCGCCGGAAGGATGGCACCCACGTCACCGATATCGGAGCTGCCGGTCTCATGCCCGGAATCTTTTAATACATATTCTTCTCCGAAGAGCTCGACCATGTTTTTATAGGTTAAGTCTACCAGTAGTTCATTTGAGCGGACCGGGAGATAGCCGGGCAGTGTATCAATGATCACTTTTGCCCCTAAAGCGTCTGCGCCTGCCTTCCAGGAGCGGCTCACTTTTTCAGCCGTCTCCAAAATAGCAGGGAGGGTGGAGGCGCGGATCTGCGTCTCAATCTTGACTTCTCCCGGGATGACGTTGACGAGATCTCCTCCCTTTGTGATGATCGGGTGCACTCGGACGAAGTCTTTTTCCTGGAAGGTCTCGCGCTGGAGATTGATCGCAAAGAGCCCTACTTGCGCGGCGGCGAGAGCGTTGATACCGCTGTGAGGCGCCATGCCCGCGTGGGCTTCTTTTCCTATATACGTTACCTCCTGACCGAGAAAACCATTCCAGCTCTCCCCGGCCATCGCCTTGAGAGGGTTCTCTTCATTGCCTCCACCGAAGGTGTGCTGCATGACAATGACATCGATGTCATCAAAGACCCCCAAGCGGATGAACTCCTGTTTTCCCGACATGAAGTGGATCTTGCCTTCCTCAATCAGCGTCTTTCTATAGCCCAGCTCCACGAATTCCTCTGCGGGAACTGCGATAAGCGCTACATCCCCATCGAGGTCTTCTAAGATATCCGTATCAGTCAGAGCATAGGCGACTCCGGCAAGAGCTGCCATCATGGCGTTATGCCCACAGCAGTGGGCTGCGCCCGTTTGCGGATCCGCATTAGGATGCTGAGGAGATACCACAGAGTCCAGCTCTGCCATCACACCTACCGTGGCGGCATCACTTCTGCCCTTTAACTTTCCTTTCACCCCGGTGATCGCAATCCCTTCATCAAACGGAATGCCGAGTTCAGAAAAGACACGGGTCAATTTTTTTGCCGTCTTGAATTCTTTGTATCCCAGCTCAGGCTCACTGTAGATGTCGTCACCGAGCGCCAGGATATCCTCTCTTCTTTTGTCGATCGCTTCGAGAGCGAGGCGTTTGAGTTCTTCCTTTGATCTTCTCTCTTTCACTGCTTACTCCTCTTCTTCACTGACAGGCCACAGTACATAGGATGTCATGGATAATGATCCCATCATACGCACTTCGTTGAATACCTCTACTTTACTTTCTACGTCCGCTGCACCTAAAACATAATAGAGCGGATAAAAATGATCGGTGGTGGGAACGGCATAAGCAGCAGCCGGATGGTCTTGGTAGCGAAGCAGTACTTCCGACATCTTCAGCTCCACCGCATCTTTCACCCACAGATCAAACTGCTCCCCTTCCGGTGTTGCGTCCTCCATCTCCCATTCGATTTTGCGCAGGTTGTGGAGAATATTGCCACTTCCCATGATGAGCCAGCCTTCTTCCGATAAGGGCTTCAGTTTTTTTCCAATCTCCATCAGCTCTTCCGGCGAAGCCTGCGCATCTACACTCAACTGTACCACCGGATAAGGGGCCTCCGGAAAGAGATGCACGAGCACGCTCCAAGTGCCGTGATCTATGCCCCAGCTGTCATCCACCTTCACACTGCCGGGAAGGAGTTTCATCACTCTTTCTGTCAGTTCCTTAGAGCCTTTTGCCGGATATTTCACTTCATAGAGTTCTTTCGGAAAACCATAGAAGTCATAGATCTGCCTGGGTTGTGGCTCACTCTGCACAAAGAGTCCTTTGGTAAACCAGTGAGCCGACACGCAGAGGATGCCTTTTGGTTGCGGAAGACTTCCTCCTATCCTTTTCATCTCCTGTGTCAGTTCGTTGTCCTTTATGGCATTCATGGGGTTGCCGTGCCCTATAAACAAAACGGGCATTTTTATTGGATGTTTGTTTTCTTTCATCCTAACTCCTCCTGGAAATCACTGTTTCAGATATGCCCAATCGCTCGGGTGACAAACGCTTATACATCGCTTCTTCGCAAATGGCTTTTACCTTAATAATCCTAGGAAAGAGCTGACGACAAAGGAAGCTGTAACTACCAGCACAGAAACCAAAAATCCATGGGTCAGAGGTTTCACACCGAGTTTTTTTATTTCTCGAAAATCGGTGCGAAGTCCTACCTCCGCCAGAGCGACAACCATCATGAACTTGCTGATCTTCTTAAGGAGACGGGCAAGCTCAGGTTGAATCACTCCGGCACTGCGAAGGCCAGTCATCAGGAGGAAGCCGAGGATAAACCACGGGAAAATCTTTATCCAGTTGACTTTGTTTTTATGATGAACAGAGTGCTCCCCACCGCTCTCCAGCTCCCTTTTCTCGACCATCATACTGAGAGCAGAATAACCCACAACCACCGGGATGATAAAGAGCGTCCTGGTCAGTTTCACCATCGTCGCAAAGTCTCCCGCCGCTTCCCCCAGTGCATAGCCCGCTGCTACAACACTTGACGTGTCATGGACCGCAGTCCCTGCCCAGAGCCCATAGCCGCTGTCTGTTAAACCCAGTGTTCTTCCCATAGCAGGCAGAAGCACGATCATGAGCATATCAAAGAGGAAAATGACCGATAAGGCATAAGCCACATCCCGGTCCTCTGCTTTGATCACCGGTGCCACAGAGACGATCGCAGAGCCACCGCAGATGGCTGCGCCGGAAGAGATGAGGCTTGTGAGTTTCCAGTCAAGTCCGAAAAGTCTTCCAAGAAAAAAGGCAGACACAAAGCAGGTGAAAAGAGTAAAAAGCATGACGATCAGCGATGTCTGACCGACACTGATGATGGTCGCAATATTGAGGCTGGCACCCAGAAGGATGATCGCCAGTTTCAGCAGTTTTTTGGAGGCAAACTCCAACCCTTTTACCAGAAAATCATGATCTCTTAGAAAAACATTTGCCAACGTTCCGATAAAGATAGCCATCACCGAGGCACTGACATAGTGCCCGGGAAGAACGGATTCCAAGGCGGTGGCGAGGCTTGCGATGGCAAGTGCTATAAGAAAACCCGGAAGGACAGACTGAAACGATTTCATCTTTCCCCTTTGTAGTCGTTCTTGAAGGAGGAGAAAAGTATCCTCAAGCAAAACTCTACCACAAAATTGTCCCTTGGGGTTACTTACAGAGTGCGTTTCAAGAAGAAAAGCCGGCCTGATGACAAACCGGTCGTGTGAAACCCTTCGATCTATCTCTTCTTTTTCCTGCCGGTGAAGTCCTCATCGATTTTTTCTTTCCAATCCTCACGGATGCCCTTTCCCGTCCGGTAGTCGAGGATCGTCTCAGTCATGGTTTGAAAGTTCATAGCCACCCCAGCCGAGTCTGCATGATAGTTCTGTGCGCGGGAAGGGTCGATCCCGATCCACCCTGCTGTCTCTACCGCATCGATATTAGCTCCCAGAAAGATGAATTCCCAGCCGTACTTTTTCTGCTGATGGCTGATCATTGATTTAACCTTCTTGGAGGTGTACTCTCGACTGGAGTTTTCCATGCCGTCGGTGATGATGACGAACATGACATTTTTTGCCTGCAGCTTTTTGTCTGTCTTTTTCTGTACATTGACGAGTTTGTTGATGCCAAAGCCAATGGCGTCGATGAGTGCCGTGGTACCTCTCGTGTAGTATTCTTTCTCCGTCATAGGGTTGACGGCTTCCAGGTCATGGCGATCATGAAGTAGTTCCATCTGATTATCGAAGAGAATGGTGGTGATGCGGCACTCCCCATCCACTTCTTTCTGTTTGGCCAGCATGCCGTTGAATCCTCCGATGGTGTCTGATTCGAGACCACTCATGGAGCCACTTCTATCCAAGATGAACACTAATTCTGTCAAATCTTTTTTCACATTGTCCTCCTCGCTTTTTCTGATGTCAGTGTAGCAAGAAGGAAAACGCAATGGGTCGCTTCACAGGCGACAAAAAACTCCCCGAAGGGAGTGTGTGTCTAGCCGCCTGCTCCAAGAAGCGGCTGATCGTGCTGAAAGAGGACTTCATTAATGGTAAAAAGGTCATAGTTGCCATTGACAATAAAGTACTCCACGATGACATCGAACTTCTGACTTCTTGAGAGGGCAAAACCGGCTCTCATCAGAAGATCCTGCGTCTCTTCCAGGCTAAGCTCCATAGCGACAGCTAGTGCCAACACCGTTCGCTTGCCGGGACGATAATCCTCCACTGAGCGGATCTTGGAAAAAAGCTTTCTGTCGAGATTTGCTTTTTTGTAGACCTCCACGTCATCTAACTTCTTCGCATCAATGAGGCGAAACAGAGTGTCTGAAAAAGGTTCGTCCAGTTTTCCGATGAGGTCCTCAAGAGAATAGGGCGCAGCCCTCTCGACGCTAGTTTCCATCATCATTGAAGGAAACTCCGACAAATTTCTTTGCCGTACTGCAGGGAGTCCTTCATAGTGATCGTCAATGTAACTCTCGACATCCCCCAGAAGTTTCCTGCTCACCGAGAACGATTCTTTATCGTAGACGATTAGGTAGATATCCATCTCATGTTCATCCAGAAAGTCGCGAATGATCTCTGTGGCAGCGGAAAGAGCTTTTTTCTTTGGATAGCCAAGGATACCTGTCGATATCAGGGGGATGGCGATGCTTTCCAGCCCCTTATTCTGCGCCAGCTCAAGAGAGTGGCGGTAGCTGAGACGGAGGAGTTCCTCATCCTTGTCTTTGCCTCGGTAGCGAGGACCCGCCGTGTGGATCACCCACCGGGCGGGAAGATCAAACCCCGGCGTGATGACGGCTTCTCCCACCTTGATCGGGGCAAGATGGGAGGCGGCCTCCTGAAGCTTTCTGCCGGCTGCCTTTGCTATGGCACCTGAAACCCCGGCATCAAGAAGAAGAGATGTATTCGTTGCGCACACAATGGCGTCGACATACATGCGGGTGATATCCTGACGTATGATGGTAAACGGCATACCGACTCCTTTATCGATCTGTCACTGTTTGAGTAGTTCCAGTAACACTCTCGTCGTGATCGATGGTACCACGCCAAAGGAGTACTTTTGGTGTACCCGCTCACTCAGCATGTGACCATCTTTTCCCTGTGGTCCAATATTTACTACAGGGACATCCACTTCTTCGATCTTCTCAAAGGGGTGGACATACTTCTGTCCCCAAGAGGGCATGTTATAAATATATTTCTTATGTGACTCCCGGTCTCCACTCACAGCCATAAAACTGGAGTCGGAGATATATGGATAGAAAAATCTCTTCTGAATCGGACGTCCCGGAAGCGACTTCGTCTCCGAAAGCGCTTTTTCTACACCGGCAATCAGAGCCCTCTCCCCCTCATTTCTTCCAACCGTCTCGATCGGAGCACTCAAAATCGCACCGTAGTAGATGACGACGCCCGGCGCATCACTCTTTTTCATATTCCAGGCAAACTGAGCCACCTCATGGCTAAACCTTCGCATATCCATGTCCGGACTCTTCAAGTGAAGTGCTGATTTGAACTCTTCTATTTTTTTATCAAAGGAAGGGTTTTTCTCTCGCAATTCTTCACACAACTCTTCCCAGGTATAGACAGACCTTTTCCAGCCAAGTGGGGTATAGTCAATCCCAGCTCTCTCACAGTACTCTCTATAGCGTCTATCCATCAGCTCCAGCGTCTCATCATAACTCTCTTCCACTACCTCTTTGAATGTGGCGATCACTTTATCTGCTCCGCTTCCGTGGCTGAAGACATTATAGTAGACCTGGGCAGCAAGGGCTGTCTGGACGGAGTAGTCGGGTTTAAAATCCATCTGCTTTAGTGAGATCGGAGGTACCGTCAGTTCCCCCTGTGCCATATCCGAAAGTCGGCTATTCAGCGATACATTTTTTGTGATGATGGCCGTAAGAAGGTTGGGATCAAAAGCAGCAAAGGGTTGCCCTGCATGGGCTTCCTTTCCAAAGACGGAGCAACCAGGCAAGTACTTGCCTATCGTACCAAAGTACACATAAAAATTTGTATCATTTGGATATCTATTAGTTGTGTAGTCGGCATTGACGCAGGCGATGTAGTCAAAGCCACATTCATCTTTCAGTTCAGTTAGTACATCCAAAGCGGAGATGATTCCGTTTGAACTGTCTTCTTCATCACAGGCATGCACGGCCACAATGTTTCCCTTAAGGAGCTCCGGCTGCTCGCTGAAGTGCTTCATAATCGCCATATGCCCGGCAACTCCTGATTTCATATCGAGGCTACCTCTTCCAAAGAGATAGTCTCCTGATGCGATGTCTTCGAGCACTTCATCAGATAGAAGGAAATGTTCTTTTAACAACTCCGGAAGCTCTTCAGGCTTTGTCGCATAGTCTGCAAACTCTCCGAAGTCATCCACTCCTACCGTGTCGATATGTCCGATAAGGATCACCGTCTTGTCACTTCCACCCTCTTTCGTTCCCCGCACATAAGCGATGACATTGTGGCGATCGATCGGGTCGTTCTTCGTTTTTTGCAGCCTAAAGGATCCGGGGTTTTCGCGAAAGTATGGATGTTTCTCGTAGTAACCCAGTATATGTTTTGCAATGGCCGACTCTTCTCCCGGCGCCTTGTTCACGCTTCTGACAGATACTAGCTCCACCGTCAGATCCTTCACTTCCTGAAAATATTCTGGCAACATATCCTCTTCTTTCCGACAGATCTCAAGACCTGTCCACTGTCAAGTCGTGGGGGTATCGTTACAACTTCATTATCTCATAACTCAAGGATATATTTCAGTAGAGTTGATTCTCTCAAAACAAAATGATCCGGTCTACAGAAGCCGGATCACTTTGGCGCGTTATTTTGTTTAAAGATATCGTTTCAGAATTGATTCTCGCCTATCAGGGCAGTGCCTTTTCGACTAGCTTGTCATATGTCTCATCGGTCAGATCATATTCATAAAAGAGCTTATAGTAGTCCTTTACTTCTGTCTTAAGATCGTATGTCGCGTAGTCAGGATAGAGCAATTCGCCCAACCAGATGAGGCCGAGGTATCTCTGGACAGAAGGAGGGGAGGAGAGCCAGCCATAAGGTCCGGATGGCGTCTCGTAGAAATCACCCGTCTTGATGGCGGTAACGCCACTCCAAGAAGACTCGGAAGCCACGGTATCGTATATGCTGTCGGGGCTGAAGACGATGACTTGTGGATCCCAGTTCATAATCTGCTCGATATCTACCTCGTTTCCACCTCCCGATGAAACGACTTCTTCGATGACTGCGAGATTCGTGGACATGAGGTTGACGGATTCGGCGTGGAAGGATCCTTCTGCGATCACGTTGACTCCGGCATCTCCCAGGCAGTAAAGCAGGGTCTTTCGCTTTCCGTCAGCATCTACCTTTTTCATCATCTCCGTGATCATCTGATAGGTCTTTTCGCACCATCCGGCGAGTTCTTCCGCTTTGTCGGTTTTTCCGGTCAGTTCGCCCAATTTCCTGTAGGCCTCCGGAGCCGTAGCGACTGTCGCATCGATATGTACAAATGGGATGCCCGTCTGCTTCGTCAGGGAGTCCATGTCCTCAACGATCGTCTTTTTCGCCTCACCCACATCGATGACGACATCCGGAGCGGCAGCGAGAAGTGCTTCTAAATCCATTTCTCCTTTACCGCCATAAAGTTGTCCCAGCTTCGGTAAATCCAGATATTTTTGCGGAATAAAAACCGCGGACTCTGCTGAAAATTCGCTTGCAAAGCCTACCATCATCTCCGGGCAAAGTGGCAGAACGTAGACTTGAGTGAGTGGGCCGGAGACAGCAATCTTGGTGATCTCTGTCGGAATCGTTACAGTGCGTCCTGTAGAATCTGTAAACTCACGGGTCGCAGCTACCTCATCGGCAGGTTGTTCAGTTGGTGTTTCAGTTTCAGCTTCGGTTTCGGTTTCGGTTTCTACTTCACTCGGTCCCTGCACCTGCTCATTGGGTTTTCCACAAGCCGGAAGCAGGAGGGCAACCAGGAGTAATAGAACCGTAAGTAGTAGCAGTCCTCTCGTCTTTTTTTTCATTTTCTAACCACCTTTCCAGTGAAGTTCTACATATAGTTATTGAGAAACCTTTGAAGCAGACATCAGCTTTTGTCGGTGATGACAGATATCGGAACACAAAAACGCGCTCTATCGTCAAAGAGACTTGATACCTCCATGTCCACTTCGTAAAGGATTTTCATGGTTTCCTTGTTCAATATTTCTTCCGGGGAGCCGTAAGAGAGTACGGCACCGTCTTTCATCGTGAGTATGAGGGCGGTCATGCGGGGATCAAGATCGACG
>CALFKA010000163.1 GCA_937880545.1 uncultured Clostridia bacterium
GATCGTGATGTGACTGGAGTTCAGACGTGTGCTCTTCCGATCTAAGACACTATCTCCTCTCTCGATGTCTCGTTACTTCAGGATCATCTGCTTGCCCCAATCCTCGGCATCCAGGACCCTAGAACCGATACGAGAATAGACTTTGTCGGAGGTATCCGAGGTCTTGAAGAACTCGAAAGAAGAGTGGAGGAAGACATGGAAGTAGCTTTTAGCTTCTATCCCACTTCCATGAGCGAGCTTCTCGATGTGGCTGATGCCGGTAAAACCATGCCACCAAAGTCTACTTGGTTTGAACCAAAGCTCCGAAGCGGGCTCTTTGTTCACAAACTATAGATCCAAGAGCTAACGCAAGATCCCTTCTTTACGAAGTGGATCTTTTTATTTGAACGAGTGACACCATCAAAGTTGAAGCCCATATAGTCTTAGCTTGTCATATAAGGTGCTCTTGGAAACACCGAGGATTTTCATCAATTCCTGACGATCTTTGGTGCATAATAGCGCCATCTGTATGGCGTTTTTTTCTGCTTCTTCTCGCACTTCTTGTAGTCTTAGACTCTGACGTTGTTCTTGCAGATATAGATGCTCAGGATAGATGGTGCTACCCTCGCAGATGAGTACAGCCCTTTCTAAGACGTTCTGGAGTTCTCTTACGTTTCCTGGCCAGGAATGATTCAAAATCATCTGATATGCGGAGCCAGAAAGTTTCTTTTCGCTAAGATTATACTCATGGCGCAGATTCTCAAGGATAGATTGGGTGAGGCCATAAATATCTTCTGGTCGATAGCGAAGCGGTGGGATGGTGATAGGAAACACATTCAGGCGATAATAAAGGTCTTCTCTAAAGCGGCCGGAGGAAATCTCTTCCATTATGTTACGGTTTGTAGCTGCAATGATTCGAGAAGAAATATTCACCGGTTCTGTTGCGCCAATTGGGTAGAACCGCTTATCCTGAAGGACGTGTAATAATTTTACTTGAATGGAAGTGGGAATCTCTGAAATTTCGTCGAGGAAGATGGTTCCGGCACCAGCCAACTGGAAGAATCCCACTTTTCCTTCTTTCAAAGCACCAGTAAAAGAACCTGCGACGTAGCCAAAGAGTTCGCTTTCAAATAAGGTTTGAGGGATACTGCCACAGTTAACCTCTATAAACGGTTTGTCGGGTGTCTGTGCTCTATGGATCTCACGAGCTACCATTGTTTTTCCTGTACCATTTTCCCCTGTAATGAAGACAGTTGATTTAATTTTGGCTGCTTTGCTGATGAAGTATTTCAATTCCTGAACAGCCATCGAACTGCCATGTATTGAAGGGAAATCTTCCTCCGTGTATCTACTAGAGCGCAAGATGGGAGTAAGGTTTCGCTCAATTCTTTCGATAATTTCATCTCTCTTGCTGAGAAGGCTTCCTAGTTCGGACACATCGATCATATTGACACAAACACCTTTCCCTCCGTTGGAGTTTTCAGCGACACGGAGAGAGCATAGAAGCTGACGATGGTGCAGAAAATAGTTTTTCTCTTTGATGGAATGCTTCTCTCCTTTGAGAAGAGAATATACATCATCAACAAAAGGCCCTTTATTGAAAAAAGATGTGACCTCATTTCCCACTGGCTGTGGGGTGATTTCTTCATCTCCCTTTGCAAGAAATATCTTGCCTTCCAAAAGTTCTCTAATCGTCTCTCCTCGGTAGGAATAGCCCTTTGCCTGGATAAATTTTACTTTGTATGTCTGGCTGTCAAGGACAACAATATGCCCCATGCTAATCAAGTAGTTGAGAGGAAACACTTGCTCACCTACATGAATAGAGAGAAGTCGTTCCTCATAGTCAATAGTAGCTCGAAGACTCATGCCTCCAATGACTTTTTCTACAGATAGAATTCCTCTGGGAACAGAACCATGGAAAACTTTATAGTTGACTTTGGACTTTTTAGACTGAAAGACCCCTATGGCTACGATACCGGCTCCGGCTCGAATCGAATCATCTTGTATGCCGATCGTTTCCAGATGTTCCGAAGTAAGCCCTCCATCATCATCCCCCAGAAGATTGTCAGCAATAAGAACAATATCTCCCTCTTCAATCTGCCCTGAAGGATGAATGTAATCGGACCCATGGATAATCCCTGTAATCTGTTTTGCTGCCCGATTAAACAATTGAATAACACCATCTTGATCGATGTAAACAAATCCAGCTTCAACCTGATCAAACAATTTCTTCGTTATCATCATTATTCCTATAAATCGCACTCTATTCCAGAAAACTGCACTAATTGTCATTTATAGTATAGAATAACGGCCAAAATGCGTCAAATAGCTGGCATGTGAATTGCATCTATATTAATAAAGGAGAGTGATAACGTGAAACCACATAGACTTTTAATTGCCACACTGCCCACGAGAATTGAGCAGATCAAAGAAGGCTATTTCCCTTCAGACAAAGCAGTTTTTCTTAAAAGAGACGACGAGACAGGTGCTGAATTTTCTGGAAACAAGGTCCGCAAACTAGAATTCTCTGTTCGTGAAGCTCTTGACAATCAGTGCGATACGTTGATTACCTGTGGAGGCATTCAATCTAATCATGCTCGCTCCACTGCAGCCGTCGCGGCAAAATTGGGTCTTGCGTGTCATCTGTTTCTTCGAACGGATCAACGTCTACATCCTCAAGGGAACTACCTGCTTGATGAGATGCTGGGAGCAAAGATTCATATCATCACAGCGGATGAATATCGTCATCACCGACATGATTTGATGAAAGAACTGCAGAAACGGCTTGCAGAGACAGGAAAAAAAGCTTACATCATCCCGGAGGGCGCTTCCAATCCGATCGGTACATTTGGATATTTTCACGCTTTCGAAGAAATCCTAGAACAGGAAAAAATGTATGATGTTCATTTCGATACGATCGTATGTGCTGTTGGTTCCGGAGGAACATATGCAGGGCTCGTTTACGCTAACAGCTACCATAAAGCCGACAGAAAGATACTTGGCGTAAATGTCTGCGATAGTGCTGAGTTTTTTAAAAAAGTTACGATGGATATGCTGGAAGGCTTTGAAGAGTACTTGGGAGAAAAACTTACCCTTTCAAAAGAGGAGTTGCACATTCTCGATGGACATGTCGGTAGAGGCTATGCCTTGAACACGCCTACAGAAATGGATTTTATCCGCGATTTTGCAAAATCCACCGGTGTTGTACTTGATCCTGTCTATTCGGGCAAGGCGATGATTGGACTTTGGCAGGCGCTTAAAGATAACTCCCCAGTACTTTCTTCATCACAAAATATTTTATTTATTCACACAGGAGGTCTCTTCGGGTTGTTTCCAAAGGCTGAAGAATTTGAGTTTTAGGAGAATCAAATGGATATTCGAAATGGACACCTATTCATCGATGGCTGTGACACCGTAGAGCTGGCTGAAAAATACTCCACTCCGCTTTATGTGATGTCACTAGGTTCCATTATGGAGCGTACAGAGGAATTAAAGGCAGCTCTGAAGTCTTATCCAAAAAGTCGTATTGCCTATGCAGGAAAAGCTTTTCTTTGTACGGGTATGGCGAGGATCATCGAAAAACTTGATCTGTACCTCGATGTCGTTTCCGGAGGAGAGCTTGAGACCGCTTTGGCAGCAGGTTATCCGGCTGAGCGTGTCGAGTTCAATGGTAACAATAAACTTGACTGGGAAATCGAGTTGGCGATTAGATCAGGTGTAGGAAGAATCATTATCGACGGATACCAAGAGCTCGGTCGCATCCGTCACTTTGCGGACAAGCATGAGCGAAGAGTTGCGGTCTTGATTCGTCTGACCCCAGGAGTTGCCGCTGATTCACACGACTATATCGTTACAGGGAAGAAAGACTCCAAATTCGGTTTTCCGTTGGACTCATCCGAACTATTGCAAACCATAGAAGAAGCACTCGATAGTTCATGGATAGATCTCTTGGGATTTCACTTCCATGTGGGGAGCCAGTTACACCAGAATGAAGTATATCTTGATTCCCTTGATCAGGTTTTTGAGTTTCTCATTCGTCTAAATCATGCAACAGCCTTCATTCCTACAGAAATGAATATCGGGGGTGGATTTGGTATTCGCTATACAGATGAAGATGAGAGAAAGCCATTTACTTTCTTTATCGAGCCGATCCTGAGAAAAGTCCGCGCTTTTTTTGAAGAACGAAACTGGGCTTTGCCTGAGTTGGTGACGGAACCAGGCAGAAGTCTGATCGGTGAAGCAGGCACCACTCTATATACACTAGGAATCCTCAAAAACATCGAAGGCCTTCGCTACTATGTATGCGTCGACGGCGGTATGAACGATAACATACGTCCCGCTCTGTATCAGGCGAAGTACCATGCCGTGCTCGCTAACAGAGCAGATGAAATACCTGATACTAAGGTGACCATTACGGGAAAAATCTGTGAGTCCGGCGACATTTTAGTAAAAGATATTCTTTTACCTTCTCCTAAGAGAGGTGACATAGTAGCTGTTTTTTCTACCGGAGCTTATGGCTATTCCATGGCAAGTAACTATAATAAATTGCCGATTCCTGCGGTGGTACTTGTGCACGAAGGAAAGGATGAATTGATGGTTCGCAGGCAGAGCTATGAAGATCTCCGCAGCAACGATCTTATTCCGGCACTATTGGAGGAGATATGAAGATTACCAAGATGCAGGGAGCTGGAAATGATTTCATTATGATCGATAATTTTGCAGGAGAGATTCCGGAGGAGAACTTTGGAGAAATGGCAAAAGATCTATGCCGACGCAGACTTTCTGTCGGTGCTGACGGCATGATCATTGCACAAAAACCTGAACTTGAGGGCGATATTCGCATGGTATTTTACAACGCCGATGGAAGTCAGGGTGAAATGTGTGGAAACGGTGCCCGCTGTCTGGCCCGCTTCACTTTTGAACTTGGGCTTGCCCCTGAAAAGATGGTACTAGAAACATTGGCGGGGCTAGTTCCGACAGAGCGATTGGATAAAGAACTGTACAAAGTCCGGTTGCCCAGACCGACCATGATGGAGAAAATAACTCTGCCACTGGGTGATCTCCATATAGAAGCGGAATATGTCGAATTAGGTGATCCTGGTGTTCCGCATCTGTGTATCGAAAAGCCTAATTTTGATACGATTCCTCAGGAGCAACTACTTCAGATGAGTCGAAAGTTGCGCCATCACTCTCAACTCGAAAAGGGTGCGAATGTCAATTACTACCGTCGGATAGAAGAGGCGTATTACCTGGAGAAGACATTCGAGAGAGGGGTAGAAGACTTCACCATGGCATGCGGTACCGGGAGTGGTTCTGTCGCTGTGGTGCTCCAGAAAGCAGACCCCAGTCTACGGAAGAAGCGAATACAGTTCTCTGTTCCCGGGGGTGAGCTCTTTGTTGAAGCCGAATGGAGCGGTGAAACGGTACTCTCTCTCGATTTGATCGGCCCTGCCACCAAAGTATATGAAGCGGAAGTACTTGCTTACTAGTCCGGAAAGGAGGGGGTGAATAAACTCGCAGCTGTACTTCACACAAATCGAAATCATTATCTACATAATTTGGAGGAAAAATGAGCAATAAATCGAAGTCGAATTTTGTTAAGAATTATCGATTCCCACTCATCTTGCTGGCTGGTATTATTATCGGCAGCATCATTGGCGTTATCATGGGTGAGAGAGCGATGGCTCTCAAGCCTCTCGGAGACATATTTATCAACTTGATGTTCACTGTCGTTGTTCCGCTGGTCTTTGTTACCGTCGCGAGCGCTGTAGGGAATATGGCAAACATGAAACGACTGGGAAGAATCCTCGGCAATATGCTTCTGACCTTCTTAGTAACCGGACTTATTGCTGCTTTCCTTATTATCATCGTCGTAACAGTTTTTCCGCCTGCGCAGGGTGTGGATATTACTCTGGAAGCAACAGAAGAGCTTGCTCCTCTGAAACTTAGCGAACAGATTGTAAAAGCTCTTACAGTGCCTGACTTTGTAGGATTATTCAGCCGATCCAATATGTTGCCGCTTATTGTTTTTAGCATCATGTTCGGATTATGTGTCAGTCTGGTAGGGGGAGAGAACAACAGGATTGCAACCCTTTTGAATGACTTGGCAGATGTTATGATGAAACTCATCAGCATCATCATGTACTATGCACCGATTGGCCTTGGTGCATATTTTGCGGCCTTGATTGGAGAGTTCGGACCGCAACTCTTGGGTGCCTATGCTAGAGCTATGCTCATTTATTATCCATTGTGCTTTATCTACTTCCTCACTGCTTTTCCCGCCTATGCCTATTTTGCGGCAGGAAAAGAAGGAGTCAAGGCGATGTTTCGAAACGTTCTTCCGCCGGCTGTCACATCCTTTGCCACCGGAAGCTCTATTGCCACGTTGCCTGTGAATCTAGAGGCTGCCAGAGGGATGGGTGTGCCGAAAGACATCAGAGAGATTGTTCTTCCCATCGGGGCTACCATGCACATGGACGGAACTGTCATCAGCAGCATTTTAAAGATCTCCTTTCTTTTCGGAATCTTTGGTAAACCCTTCACCGGTTTTGGAACCTTCGCCACAGCTATTCTGATCTCTATCCTTGGTGGTGTAGTCATGAGTGGTGTTCCAGGCGGAGGCCTCATCGGTGAGATGATCATCGTAAATCTTTACGGCTTCCCAATGGAGGCTTTCCCGATCGTCGCTACAATCGGATTCTTGGTTGACCCGCCCGCCACGATGATTAACGCTACTGGTGACTCAGTTGCATCTATGGTTGTCACGCGACTCATTGAGGGTAAGCAGTGGTTCATTGACAGGATTGTCAGTAAAGAAGTCGACTGAGTACTAGATGAAAAACAAATAATCATCAACATAAGTAAAGTGCGCTTATTCTCGCTTGAGGATAAGTGCATTTACTTGTGTGCCGAGCATAGTGCAGTTCTAGCGGGTGAAAGTCCTGCCGCGGGCAGTCGACGCCAAGTGTAATGAACCACAAAAAATCGAAAGCAGTGATGTCAGGGAGGGGGAAATGATGTTGCGAGGCCCAAAAGGTAAACGCAACGCTAAGACAGCAAACCCGGAGGTTTGCCTGCGCAGGATCTTCAGCAATCAGCGTGGATCCAACCGCCTGGGCAGAGAAAAGTTTCACTTCTACGAGATGGTGGACGGTCTCCGGATTGAACAGCTGATGAAGCTCGGGAAATGATAGACGATTTTTGAGCGCTGTAAAGAGCGATCTTTTCCCTCTGAAGATCTTCTTTTGAATGGTTTCGGCGTGATTGACATCCAAAACAAATAGGAATAAAATCAAATGATAAGAAAATGTTACATTGAGGAGTGAAGAAGGAGGACATGCCATGTCAGAAAATGTCAGTGTAGAGACACTCTTTGCGAAAATTGCCGCTGCTGAAAAAGCCGGCAGAGCCGAATTTGAGTCGATTAGCCACTTTCTGTTTGAACATCCCGAGCTGGGACTAGAAGAATTTGTTTCCTCTAAATATCTGTCAGATTACCTGGCCTCAAAGGGCTTTACGGTGGAATTCCCCTATGCCGACCTCCCGACGGCTTTTCGCGCAGAATTCGGCACATATGGCCCGAAGATAGCCTTCCTCGCTGAATATGATGCGCTTCCGGGATATGGAGAAGAAAAGAAGAACGCCCATGCCTGCGGTCACAACTGGATTGCCGCCTCTACTGTCGGAGCTGCCGTAGTTCTGGCTGAGTTTGCAGAAGAAATCGGACTTACAGCTGTTGTCATAGGTACGCCTGCCGAAGAGACATTCGGAGCCAAGGTCTCAATGGCAAGGGGAACGGTTTTTGATGACGTCGATCTGGTGATTCAGGCGCATCTGGGCGAGAAAACCAGTCTGGACTCCCATTTGCTGGCTATGGATTCATTCCTCTTTGAGTTCTACGGAAAAGCATCCCATGCTTCCGCAGCACCTTGGGACGGCATCAACGCCCTCGAAGCCGTGCAGCTGATGTACATAGGCATCAATTCGCTGCGTCAATATGTAAGGCCCGACGTGCGTATCCACGGAGTCATCCGGGAAGGCGGGCAGGCTCCCAATATCGTTGTGGACAAAGCAAGCTGTGAGTATTATATACGTTCTTCTGAGCGAGCCTATCTAGATACAGTCAGCGAAAAGGTCGTGAATGTCGCCAGAGGAGCTGCGCTGATGACGGGAGCGACGATGGAGCACCGGTTGACCGAACTCCCCTTCGACAACTACGTCAAGCTCCCTGTTCTCCGGGAACTGGCCGACCGGCATCTGAGCGCAGTCGGCATCGAAGATCGGGCGACCAAAGAAGAAGCGGCAGAGATGGCCGGTTCGTCTGATATCGGGAATGTAAGCCATGTCTGCCCGACTGTGTATATAGATGTCGGACTGAACTCGCCGGAGCCTCTGATGGTGCATGAGGCCAGTGCATTGGACCTCGTCGACAGCCCGTATGCTTATGAGCGGCTGCACCAAACAATCCAGGCTATGGCGGCAATGGCTGCAGAAGTCGCAAAGGATCCTTCGTTGCTTGAAGAGATTCGAAAGGAATTCCGGGAGAAAACTGAACACTAAACGGCTCGTCACTCTACGCCCGCTATGAATCACTGCACTTACACAAACTGATGAGGTCCTAAGAAATGGATAATGAATCAAAAAAGAAAAGATTTGAAGCACCACACGCATTTATCATTCTAATTGCCATTACTGTTCTCTGCACGCTCCTAACCTGGGTACTCCCCGCGGGTGAATTTGACCGCGTCTACGACGAAGTGCTTGACCGCAACATCGTAGTCCCCGGGAGCTACAAACTAGTCGAATCCAACCCCGTCGGCCCCTGGAGAATGATCCAGAGTATTTATCAGGGACTGGTCGAATCCGCCGATATTATCTTTTTTATCCTGATGGCTGCAGCATATGTCTACGTGCTCATGGAAACCGGTGCGCTGAATGCACTCGCGGGCTGGCTTCTGCGAAAACTGGGAAATAAAGATTACTTAATTATTCCGGCATTTATGCTGCTTTTTGGCATCGCCGGAACGACCTTTGGCATGTTCGAAGAAACCTACGGACTGATACCGGCATTCATTGTAATTGCCATTACCATCGGCTACGACCGCCTGATCGGCGGGGCGATCGTCTTCGTCGGTGTGGCGACGGGCTTTGCGGCGGCGATTCTCAATCCCTTTACGATCGGCATAGCCAGCGCCATTTCCGGGATTCCTCTGATGGGCGGCAAGATTACGATCATGCGCATCGTATCGTTTGTTCTTTTTATGAGTCTCTCGATCGGATACGTCATGCTTTATGCCCGCCGCATCCGCAAGGATCCGGTCAAGAGCATCATGTACGGTGACCCAGACAATACCCGGGGACTCGACAAACTGATGACCCGAGAAGAAGTCATGAACATGCCGTTTACGACACCTCAGAAACTCAGCATCCTGGGCTTTGTCCTTCTGCTCGCGGCCATGAGCGTGGGCATCGTTGTCTATGGATTCTATCTGAGCGAATTGGCGGCTATTTTCTTTATTGCAATGGTACTGACAGGACTGATCAACGGCTACAGGCTCAATAAAATGGCCGATATGTTTATCGAAGGCTTAAAAAGTGCCCTATACGGAGCGATACTCGTTGGCATCGCCCGCTCCATCTCCATCGTGATGATCGAGGGCAATATCATCGACACTGCCGTCAATGGGCTGGCCAGTGTCATCAGCTCTCTGCCTGCGAGCATCTCCGGAATCGGCATGTTGGTCGTACAGAATCTTATCAACTTCTTCATCCCTTCCGGATCCGGCCAGGCAGTCGTCATGATGCCGATCATGGCCCCGCTAGCCGATATTGTGGGTCTTTCAAGGGAAGTGGCCGTGTTGGCTTTCCAGTATGGAGATGGATTTTCAAATATGTTCTGGCCGACCGCTGTTGCCGTCGAGTGTGGCATCATGGGAATCAGCCTGAACAAATGGTATAAATTCATCACGCCTCTCTTTGCCATGATGTTTCTGCTACAGGCAATTCTGATTGTCGTTGCTATTGCTTTTGGCGTATAGACCATAATACATTTGGCGGTAACTACCCGTGGAAGGGCTTTCACCTGTTAGAGCCACTCCATGCCCGGTAGATTCATAAAAGCCTGGATTTTCAAGAGTCCGGGCTTTCTCATGTGGGCTTGTTTTCTCCAAGTTCTTTTTTGAACTTCGCCAGGAGCTCCAGGTCGCCGCGAGTTTCCGGCGCTACCGACACCATGGCCCGGTATGAGCTGATACAGGCGCTCGTAGGTATACTTGCTGTCGACGAGGAGCAGAGCGCTCTTTTTGTGCACTGCCACCGGTGAGGGCGAGCCAGTCCGATTTCATCAGCAGGGCGGGTGCGGAATCAAGGTATCCTACATTAATGAGCAGGGCTGCCTCTGGAAAGGCCGTGAATGGGCTGAATTATGCAATTAACTCCTAGATACTCTGGAAGAAAACAAAGGACCGACCGGGCTCGGTCGATCCTTTAACGTACTATCTGAACGAACTTAACTTTACGTTGAACTAGTATGGAAATCAGAACTTCTTTGAGAAGAGTGCGGTGACACCGATCACGATAAGACCGAAGACCATCAGTTCTTTCTGGACGATATCGAAAAGACCGAAGAGTGCGACAAGGCCGATGGCGATCGGCGTGACGAATTTGAGCACGAAGTACCAAGCCTCAAAGAGTGCGAAGTGGAACGTACCTTCGTTGGTCAGTTCTCTCTTGAGGTCTTCCTTTTTTATCTTGAATCCAGCAAAAACACCTAAGAGCAACCCACCTATGGCGAGAAAGACCTTGTCCGTGAGGATGTCGAAGAAGTCGAAGAATCCCACGCCAAGTACCGGAATGGTCCAACTACTCCATAGCCCAAGCGAGAGAGAAGCGAGGACACAGAAGAGGAACATGACAAGGCCTGTGGAAATAACTGCTGTACGGCGCGTCCATTTTCTTTCATCCATAAGATAGGCAACGACGACTTCCATGAGAGACACAGAGGATGTCAGTGCCGCAATCATCAGGGCAATAAAGAAAATCATGGAAAGAATCGGGCCGATGAATCCCATCTTGGCGAAGATCTGGGGAACGACGACGAAGACGAGTCCGGGCCCCGAGGCCGGCTCCAAGCCAAAAGCAAAGAGTGCCGGGAAGATGGCTACACCCGCCAAAATTGCGAAGGTAGTATCCATGGCTGTTACGACCGCTGCGCTGGAAGGCAATTTGGAATCTTTGGGGAGATAGCTGCCGTATGTGATCATGCAGCCCATGCCCAGGGAGAGTGAAAAGAATGCCTGTCCGAGTGCAGCCAGGAACGTTTTCGCAGAGACCGCACTGAAGTCGGGAACGAAGAGGAAACGGAATCCTTCCATAGCTCCCGGAAGAGTCATCCCATAGCCGGCTACGCTGATCAGAAGAAGAATCAGAAGAGGCATGAGGATCTTGCTGGCGGCTTCGATGCCCTTTCCAACTCCGCGGATGACGATGAAGATGTTGAAGGACATATAAAGAACGGTCCATAAAAGGGGCTCAACCGGGCTCGAAATAAATGCGCCAAAAGCGTCTCCAATTGCCGTGGGGTCTGAGAGAAGACCTGTAAGCGATTTTACGACGTAGGCTGTAGCCCATCCTCCGACGACGGGATAAAAGCCCATGATTAAAAATGCGGTGAGTACGCCGATGACACCAGCAAAAGTCCAGCTGCGACTGACAGATTTGTATGCGCCGACAGCGGCTTTTTGTGTCATTCGTCCTACCGAAAACTCAGCGAGCATGACGGTGGTGCCGATCAGAAAGACAAATCCGAGATAAATTAGAATAAAAGCTCCTCCGCCATTTGCTCCCGTAAGATACGGAAATCGCCAGATGTTGCCTAGCCCTACTGCGGAACCGGCCGCAGCCATGATGAAGCCAAAACGACTAGCCCAATGTTCTCTTTTGGGTTCCATAGTAACTCCTTTCCTTCACAATATTGATACGAACATCTTACCATGATGATATACATGGGGTAAAGCAAAACATTTTAGTTAAATACATATCAAAAAATAACTATTATCTCACAATAAAAAAGGAGTTTTCGGATAGACAGATATAAAACGGAAAAAGAGTATTAGGAGAATGACGATTATTCTGATAAACATTAAAATGGTGAAACGCCCTGACTTCTGTCAGGGTATTTCACTAACGATCAAAGATAGCGGCACGCCTCCACTTACCTCGCCGATAGATGATGGAGGAAATGATGGCTCCGCTAACCCAGCCGACCAAAATCGAGATGAAGATGGACTCGGGTTTCCCTGTAAGCCAGGCAAGAGCGTATGCGACGGGGAGGCGAATAGCAACCGAGGTGATGATCGAAATATACATTGGGCTCATTGTGTCACCGCTTCCTCTCATGACTCCCATGAGAACCTGGGTGATGCTCATGGCGATGTAGCCCGGGATCAAGTAGCTGATCATTCGAACAGAGTAGTCAATGAGTGGTTCGGTAGAAGTGAAGAGACCCATCAGATGGTGGCCAAAGAGCACAACGAGAAGCGTCAGTGTGGCGGAGGTGCTCATCGATAGGATCAATCCTTGTTTGGTTCCCGCTTGTACCCGGTCGAGCTTTCTTGCACCAACGTTTTGTCCGGTGAAAGTTGTCATCGCCATGCCAAAACTGAAATTAGGAAGCATAATAAAGCCATCGACGCGAATCACGAGCAGATTGGCTGCGATATAGAATTCTCCGAAGCTGTTCACCAGTGATTGGACAAAGAGCTGAGAGACTGAGAAGATGGCTTGCGTCAGTCCCGTGGGAATACCGAGTTTGAGCATCGGATAGAGATAGTCTTTGCGAAACTTGAGATGACAGAGATGGAGATGGGCAACATCTCTCATCAAGTATAGTTTTCTAAGGCAGAGCACCGCACTCACGAATTGTGCGATCACTGTTGCCAGAGCTACACCCGCCACACCCAGTCCAAGGTTAGCCACGAAGTAGATATCCAGGACGATATTGATGATCGTCGAGACGAGGAGATAGACAAGGGGAGAGGCAGAGTCACCCATGCCTCGAAGCACGCCCGAGAGGATGTTGAAATATGCCAAGCCCATGACACCGTACATAAGGATAGTGAGATAGCTATTACTCCATTGAAAAATGGTTTCGGGTACATCAAGAAACCTCAGAAGAGGCGCTGTAATAAAAGGTGTCAAAATCATGATAATGAGCGAAGAGACAAAGGTAATGCTGATGCAGTTGCCGATCGTCATCTCCAGATCTTCTTTTCTCTTGGCACCAAAGTACTGAGAGACCATGATGCCCACGCCCGAAGATATCGCGACGAAGAAGACGATGAGCAGGTTGATGATCGGAAAGTTCGTCCCGACGGAAGCAAGGGCGTTATCACCTATGTAGGTGCCGACGACCATGGAGTCCACCGCGCTATATGCCTGCTGAGCCAGGTTTCCGATCAGTAGCGGGATGGAGAAAGAGAGAATTCTCTTCCAGGGGCTGCCCGTCGTCATGTCGCGGGGCGCAAATAGTTTAGATAATACCGACATATTACTCCTTTGTATGGATGATATTTTTTCTATAGATGGAATACATACGCTTGAGTTCTTTCATACGCGATGCCGCTTCCAGTTGTAGTTTGCTAACCAGTGCGTAGTCTTTCTCTTCAACGGCTAGGAAGACTCTTGTGAAGAGACAGTGGCGAAGGGGGGTGTCCTTCATGAGATGCACCATCTCTTGGTGAATCGCATGCCAGCGGATCTTGTCGAGTTCTCCAAAAGGTTCTTTGTCATGCAGCATATGAAGCTCTCGGATCTCCCGGATATACTCCGGAAGGATTCGCCCGGTCAGCTCCGCCAGCCAGTTGTCCTGAATGCTCTGCAGATAGCTTTCGATGATGGCGTCGGTGAAGATGCCTTCTGCCGTGAGAAAGCCATTTCGGTTTTCGCGAAAGATCTCGATGTTTTCGTAGACTGTGCGCGGAGCTCTGCCGAAGAGCTTCTGGCGCTCTTCTTCTGAGAAGTCTGAGTAGATGTTGACTTCGCTTCGGTACTGGCGGTCTTTTTTTAGGTAGAGGGCTTCTTCGCCGTACTCTTTGTTCAGTTCACGATAGAGTTGTTCTGCTTTTTTGTCTTTTGCATAGAGCATCCCGTCAATCATCGCCGCAGCCATGGCAGCGCTCAGCAGGTAAGAGTTGGATCCTGCATAGGGGGAGCGCAGTTCAAAGCGAGTGGCGAGACGATTGTCCTTGTTCCGGATGAGCCCCAGAAGAACGGTGCGGTTTCTCGAGGGAGAGGCAGGGCTTTTTCCGAGCGAGCAGACCGTGCTGACAGGTGCTTCAAAGCCCGGTGTCAGGCGGTTGAAGGCGTCGTTACTGTTTGTGACAAAAGGGTTGATCGATTCATAGTGATTGAGAATGCCCATCATAGCACCAAATCCCAAAGGACTCAAGAAGTCTTTGTCCATGTCTTTTGGCGTAAAGACATTTCTCTTTTCTCCTCTGGCATCTATCACCGTAATGCTCACATGGTGATGCTCCCCACTGCCGGCCACTCCGTCGATCGGCTTGGCCTTAAAGGTCACATCGAGACCGTGTTTTGCGAAGATATCAAAGACGATATTTCTTGCAAACAGTTCGTTGTCAGCAGCCTGTAAGGCGTGATCATATCTCCAGTCAATCTCGATCTGTTCCATATGTACGTATTCATTACTGCCTCGCAGTTTTGAACCGACACCTCCAACTTCTTTGTGACCCATCTCCGGTTGGTAGCCAAGCTTCTCAAAGGCAATCAGCGTGTCTTCCAGTGCATCACGCACTGCGCCGGTGGGGCGCTTCCAGTACTGCTCTTTCAGTTTTTGTGAGACGAAGAGATCTTCATCGTCTTTCGAGACGGTGGGTGAGTGGACCCAGAACTCGAGCTCTGTGGCAAGAGAAAACTCCACCTGCTTGATGGGGAGGTGGATATCAAGTTCTTTTTGCCATTCGGGCGATGCTTCGATCATCTCTCGAACATCACGTTCCAAGGTCTCGACGGCACGCTTAAGCACGCTGCGGCTTCCGACCGGCTTTCCTCCGTGGTAGAGAAAAGAGGGAATGACGAGTGTGCCGATGGAGAGATGTTCCTCTTCTGTAAAATGATGACTGGAATAGTCGATCAGCCAGCGGGCATTCTTGTCGGGTATGATGTCGACTTTGGCGTTATCGATATTGGCGATCCCCGGGAGCTCAACACTCGAGCCATCCGTGGGAATCCCCCGTAACATAAACCCGTCATAATTCTCAAGGAATTCTCTGACGGGAATACGTTCATCCGTATGATTGCCACCCAAGTCCACCGTGGAAAGAGAGACGAAGAGGACATTCGGCTGACCCTTGATCAGCTCGATGATCTCCTCTTTCCCGAGGCGGGGGGCGTCTATGAAGTAAATCATTCAGCCGGTAATTCCTCCCTTTTTTTTGACGCTTTATGGCCATTATACACGCTGACACCGATGACAAGCAAAATAACACTGAGAATAATGCCGATGATGCCAAAGAGACGAAAACCCATGTAGAGGGTGAAGAGAGTGATCAGCGGATTGATGCCGATGTGTTGACCGATGATGCGCGGTTCAATGAGATTGCGAATGATAACGATCATGACGTACAAAAGCGCACTTAAAAGCGCATGCGTGTAATTAGCGTAGATCAGGTTATAGATGACAATCGGCCACAGGATGGCACCGGCGCCAAAGAGAGGCAAACCATCAAAAACTGCCAGAAATGCCCCGAAGAGAACGGGGTTTGCAAAGCCCATAATGAGAAAGAAGATGGTTGAGACGATGGCGGCTACGGTCATGATGATCGCCTGTGCCTTCAGCCAGGAGAGAAGACCACTTCTTGTGTAGCGCTTCATATTAATGAAGAAACTGTGGATGAGCGGCCTCTCGGTGAGCTTCTTCTTCAGGTAGGTATAGACCGCTGTATACTCAAGCGAGATATAGTAGCTTGAGATCAGCGAGATGATCAAAAAGAACAGGATCGCCGGCAGACTCCTTGCAAAGTTGAAGACGGTGCTGATGATAGGTGCCGGAGAGATGGAGAGAAGATTTCCGGGTGCGCGCATCTGCTCGACGAACTCATCAAAGGGAATGACGAAAATATTTGGATAGCGGTACTGAAGCGTCCAGTAGAGATTTCTGGCTGATGTCATGACGTCGGAGCCGAGGTTCTCAAAGAAAGCTGTCAAACCGGGGATAGAACTCTGGACACCGATAAAGAGCCAGTAGAGAAGACCGCCCAAGACGCCGATCACTAAAAGTAGAGATACGAGCGAAGCCAGCGACTGAGGGAACTTCAACTTGTTCACAAAAAAGTTTGTGAGGGGATGGGCGATAGAAGCCAGTGCAAAACCAATGAAAAATGGCAGCATCAGCCCCAGGAACCAGAAGCCGAAACGCAGCAGCAAATAAGCTCCGAGCAGTCCCAAAGCGAAGATAAGTAGTTTGTTTACCAGTGGATTATTCATGATTCCCCCGGACGAGGTGTGATTTTCTGTTCTCTTACATTGTATGATAAAATGAGCAACAAAGGGAGGTTATTTTGATCGATGTAAGAAGTGATACCGTCACCCGACCGACACAAGCCATGCGAGAAGCGATGGCTCATGCTCTGGTGGGAGATGACGTGTACGGTGACGACCCTACTATTAACACGCTGGAGGAGAAAGCGGCGCGGCTTTTAGGAAAAGAAGCAGCCATGTTTACTCCCAGTGGCACCTTCGCCAACCAATGCGCTATCATGACTCATACCCGCAGGGGAGAAGAGATAATCCTGACAGAGGATGCGCATATTCTACAACATGAAGCCGGCGCACCGGCACTGCTTAGTGGTGTCAACATGCGCACAGGAAAAAGTTTCTTGGGCAAGTATGACCTCGCTGAGCTCGAGACGCTCTTTCGGGGAGAAGACATTCATTACCCCAGAACGGGACTCGTCTGCCTGGAAAATGCCCATGGCTCCGGTGCTGTCATCGATCTTGAACATATGAAAGCCGTTCACGACATGGCAAAAGAGCGGGGAGTCCCTGTCCATGTAGACGGAGCGCGCCTCTTCAACGCGGCTGTGAGCCTCGGAGTCGACGCGTCAAAAATTGCCGAGCAGTGTGAGAGTGTATGCTTCTGTCTCTCGAAAGGACTGATGGCTCCTGTAGGAAGCCTCCTCGTGGGCTCGGAGAAATTCATCTATCACGCCCGAAGAAACAGAAAACTCATGGGTGGTGGTATGCGCCAAGCCGGTATCCTCGCAGCAGCGGGGATCCTCTCACTTGATGAGCAGGTGGGACGCCTCCATCTTGACCATGCGAGAGCCAAAAAGCTTGCCGAAGAACTGGAAAAACTCCCCGAAGTTCACGTGGAAAAAGACCGCCTCGACATCAACATGGTCTTCTTCCGATGGGATGATGAGCGCCCCCTCGAAGAAGAGCTTCTGAAGAGAAACATCCTCATGAACGGGATTGAGTACGGAGAGTACCGCATCGTGATGCATGGGGATATTGACGACGAGAAGTTCGAGGCGCTCATGCAGGCGCTCAGGGATATCTGTAGCTGACATGGGAAGATTAAAAACGCTCGGCCAAAAACTCATCGAAATGGATCGCTTAGGTGACGAAGTCGACCGGTCTCTCTTTGAAGCACAGCTTCAGGATATCATCGACGAACTGAACCTCCACCGCTCAGAAATGAGTATAGGAGGACTGAGTAAAGATACGCAGTACCTGAGTGAGGAACGATTCATCTATAAACTCGGTCATGTCCGGGAGAACGATGAAGAAGTCTTCAAGGATCTCCACCGCTTCGCTTTAGAAGAAGTGGTGAACAACTTCCTCGAAGATTACACTCTCATTTACTCCAATGTGCGCGCCGGTTTTCCCAGTGCAGCCCTCTCGGAAGAAGAGAAGGAAGGTCTTAGAGAAAGAGGCTGGAGAGAGGTGCTCGTGAGAAAGTACGCTCTCCAACCGGATATCACCTGGGAGGATGAGGAACTGAGAGAACTCTATCAAGACAGTTATGCCGCATTCTTTCTACTGAGAGAAAAGCACACAGGAGATCTGTTCATCTTCCGCTTCTTCGTCGTCGGGGAGTGGACGTGATCTTACAATCACAAGTGCAGCACGAAGAGACTCTCCGTCAGTTTCTGCGAAGCAAGTGGCGCTTCTCGGGGCGCCTGATGAAAGAACTTGCCCAAGAGAAAAAGGTTTTTGTCAACGGAAAGAGCCGCCGCATGGACTATAGACTGACACCCGGCTCGACGGTCACGGTGGATCTTGGGTGGGAGCGAAACACCTATGAGTCCTATGATCGGCCAATCGATGTGCTATATGAAGATGAGGGACTTCTGATTATAAATAAAGACCCTCTCTTTAGCGTGCATCCCGTGGGAGGTCATCAAAAAGATACTGTTCTCAACGCTGTCGGCTGGTATCAGGAGCAGGGAGGGACGGACTTTAAGATCCGCTTTGCTCACCGCCTCGACCGCGATACTTCCGGCGCTCTGATCATCGCCAAGAATAAGTGGATTCATGAGGAGATCTCCCGACAGTTCCGGGAGGAAAAAGTCCTGAAAGAATACCTCGCCCTCTGTCACGGCTCATTCAGGGGGTGTTTTGTCGTAGAGGGAAAGATCGGACTGGCGGAAGATGGGATACAAAGAGAGTTTCGCGAAGACGGAAAAGAATCATCTACGGAATTTTTTTCTCTGAGGACGACTTTGGATGCTACGCTGGTAAAGGCGGTGCCTTCGACCGGCCGAACCCATCAAATTCGAGTCCATCTTGCTTCGAAAGGATATCCCATCGTTGGAGACGCGTTATATGGGGTACAGGATAAAGCGGAAAGACAGATGCTTCACTGTCATGTTTTGCAGCTGTCTCATCCTCTGACGGGTGAAACTCTACGTATCGAAGCACCACTAAAAGAAGATTTTTTGAAGGAAATGGAGAAATTCAAGTTATGAAACGCGCAACATTTGGGATGATCCTGATCTTTATCGGGCTTATCCTCCTCCTCAATGTCTTTGAAGTACTGACCCTGCCGAGCTGGGAAGAGTTCTGGTCCTACTGGCCACTCCTCCTTGTGGCTTTGGGTGTGTTCTTTCTGATCCAGGGAGACACAGGCTTTTTCAGTTTCTTTCTGCTGTTCATCGGAGGCATTTACTCTCTGAGGCGCTTTGCCATCTATCCATTTACCTTGGAGTCGGTTCTCTGGCCCTCGACCCTCATCGCTGCCGGTGTTTCTTTTGTCCTCGCCGGCTCTCTTTCAAAGAGTTCCTGGAGAAGACAGAGCAATGGCTCGGAGCCCTCTTCTCAGCCGGGGAAGAGAGCGCAGAAAAATGCCCGATCAGCGGACTTTCTCGATGAGAGCGTCTTCTTAAGTGGCAAAGAATTCTCTGTCTACAGTGGAGACTTCAAGGGAGGGGAACTGAGTGTGCTTCTTGGCGGCATGGAAGTGGACCTGCGCCACATCAAACTCACAGAATCTGCCTCTCTCTTTCTGCGATGCACTTTAGGGGGGCTTGAAGTCTATCTGCCGCCCGATGTGCGCGTGAGAGTTAGCGGACAGGAATTTCTCGGCGGTGCCGATATCAAGGTGCGCGCCGATCGTCCGGAGGCATCTGAGCCTGTTCTTATGATCGACTATCAGGTGACTCTTGGAGGCATCGACATTATTCAGTAATCATAAAAGAAACCAGATATTAGATGTTAAGGGAGAATATTTATGAAAGAACTCATCATTGACGGAAAAACGCTGACCATCGACGATGTCGTGGAAGTAGGCCGTTTCGGCCGGCAGGTGAGGATTGACCCTGAAGCGATGAAGAAGGTGGAAGCGTCGAGGCAGCTGGTCGACGCCTTTGTCAGAGACGGTAAGACCATCTACGGCATCACGACGGGTTTTGGAAAGTTCAGTGAGGTCTCCATCTCCCATGAAGAGCTCAAGGATCTTCAGAGGAACCTGATTCCCTCGCACGCAGCGGGAGTGGGAGAACCTCTGCCGTCACACATCGCTCGAGCGGTGATGCTTCTTCGCGTCAATGCGCTCCTCCAGGGAAACTCCGGCATCCGACCCGAAGTCCTCGAGCGACTGGTTCTCTATCTTAATAAAGACATCACACCACTCATTCCTGAGCAAGGTTCGCTGGGTGCTTCCGGCGATCTGGCTCCTCTTGCGCATATGGTACTTCTGCTTTTAGGAGAGGGTGAGTGTATCTATCGAGGCGCTATCAAGCCGGTCATGGCAGTGCTTGAAGAGCTCGAACTCGAACCGATGGAGCTTCAGGCCAAAGAAGGACTGGCACTTATAAACGGCACACAGGTGATGAGTGCGATCGGTCTGTTCGCCTATGCCGATGCCCGTGACCTCTTTGAGCAGAGTCAAGTGGTCTATGGCATGACGATGGAGGCCTTGAAAGGCGTCCGTGACGTCTTTGATGAACGACTCCACGCCCTGCGCCCGCATCCCGGACAGGTGTATGTCGCTGAGCAGATGCGTGAGATCCTCAAAGACTCCCACAATATCACCACACAGGGAGAGCTGCGGGTACAGGACGCCTACAGTCTGCGATGTGCTCCACAGGTACACGGTGCCACTTGGGACGCCCTCGAGCATGTCCGTCAAAAACTGGAGATTGAGATCAATGCCGTCACTGACAACCCGATCATCTTTCCCGAGGATCGTGATGCGATCAGCGGAGGTAACTTCCATGGTCAGCCCATGGCACTAGCCTTTGACTACCTCTGCATTGCGATCAGTGAGATGGCCAATATCTCCGAGAGAAGGACAGAGCGCTTAGTCAATCCTGCACTCAGTTCACTTCCTGCATTTCTGACTCGTCACGGCGGTCTTCACTCGGGCTTTATGATTGCCCAGTATACAGCAGCTTCTCTCGTCAGCGAAAACAAGGTGCTCTCTCATCCCTCGAGTGTCGACAGTATCCCTTCGAGCGCCAACCAGGAAGATCACGTCTCCATGGGGACAACGGCGGCGAGAAAAGCACTGAAGATACTCCATAACACGAGGCATGTCATTGCCATTGAATATTTATGTGCAGCACAGGGGGTAGACCTTCAGGATGGGTATAATAAGATGGCTGGAAGAACGAAGGCAGCCTATGATATCCTGCGCACTCGTGTTCCGTTTTTTGATGAGGATAGATACCTCGCACCGGACATAAAAGCAGCAGCAGATATTTTGGCAGCCGGGAGACTTTTGGCATAAACAGATAACAAGGAGCACATCAGGTCAACTACCCACCACTTAACCCGTAGGCTTTGAAGTGGGGGCTTGTAAAAGCC